>DATCTA010000216.1:0-2111 GCA_036568165.1 Sulfurovum sp. | reverse complement strand
CTGAGAATAGTCGATACTCATCAATTTATAGCCCTCTTTGGCCACTAAAGCTTCTCTTACAGAGCGGCCAAGTGCTGAACGTACAGGAATGTTCTGCAAATTAGGATCACGTGAACTTAATCTTCCTGTTGCCGTACCTGTCTGCATAAATGAGGTATAGATACGGCTGTTCTTGTCTTCACTGGCGAGTTTTAGAAGCGGTTGTACATAGGTTGAAAGTATCTTCTGACTTTCCCTGAATTCAAGTATCTTTGCAATGATAGGGTGTTCATCTTTCAGCGAACTCAATACCGCTTCATTGGTACTGTAACCTGTCTTTGTCTTCTTACCGCCCTTGAGTCCGAGCTGTTGGAAAAGCACTACACCCAGCTGCTGAGTAGACTTGATATTGAACTCTGATCCGCTGAGTGCATATATCTCCGTTGTCAAAGCGGCAAGATCATCACTTAACTTCTTTTCCAATGCTTCCAACTTGATTGGATCAACTTTTATACCTAGCTGCTCCATACGTATGAGGACATTCATGAACGGATACTCTACATTCTTGGCTTCTTTGAGCAGATGGGACAGAGAAGAGAGTTCCATCTTCTTTTTGATGGCACCATAAAGCAGATAGGTCATCCACGCATCTTCTGCAGCATAAAAGGTCGCATCTTCTATCGATACAGCAGAGAAATCTTCACCTTTTTTCACCACATCTTTAAAAGGTTTCATCTCATATTTGAAGTAGGTTTTTGCAAGGGTATCAAGCCCGACCTTAACACCGGGATTTGTGAGCCATGCCATGATCATCGTATCCGCATACGGAATGATCGGTTCGATATAGAACTGATTGTAAAGCAATGAAAAGTCAAATTTGAGATTCTGCCCTACAATATTGTGTGTCAACAGTTTTTTGATCGCCAAAGCAGCATCATCGACACTGACCTGATCTTCAACACCCAGATAGTTATGCGCTACGGGCACATAATAGGCTTTATCTGCATCAAAACAGAAGCTGAAGCCGACCATTTTGGCTGTTTTTGTATCCAGACCTGTTGTCTCCGTGTCAAAAGCGACTATCGCATCTGCATCGATACTCTCTACCACGTCCATCAACTTCTCTTTCGTATCCAGGGTAACAGCTTCAAAACTCAGCCCTGCTTTTTTAGGCTTCTCTACAGCCGCAGTCTTGCTCTTTATTTCTGACGCTTCAAGACCGACTTTTGCTTTTTTAATGGCCTGTTTCATCTCATATTTTTCAAACTCTTCGATCAAACAGCTAAGATAGTTCTTATCTTCAAAAACAAAGTTCTTTACATCCAGATCTTCAAAAACATCTGCCCGCATCGTTACCAGTTCACGGGACAAAAAGGCATTTTCCTTACCTTCCAAAAGGAGTTTTTGTATACGCGGTGTACCGCAGTTTTCTATATCTTCATAGATCGCTTCAAGTGTATGGTATTCATTGATAAGTTTAGCAGCACCCACTTTTCCTATCCCTTTGACACCGGGGATATTGTCTGAACTGTCTCCTAGCAAAGCCTGGAAATTGATGAAGTCTTTTGGACGAACACCGAACTTGTCCACACATGCCTGCTCGTCGACCTCCTCTTTCTTTACAGAATCATACATGACCACCACACCGTCATCGATCATCTGGTAAAGATCTTTATCGTGTGAAACGATACGTACCTTTAATCCCTGTTCCCTGGCAAACTTCGTTACAGTGGTGATCACATCATCTGCCTCAAAACCCTCACGGGATAAATTGGCAAACCCCATTTGCTCTATCCACTCTATAGCTACCGGGAGCTGAGCCAGGAGATCATCAGGCGCTGCTTCACGGTGTGCTTTATAATCCGGGTAAAGGTCATTACGGAAGGTTCTGCCTTTTGCATCCAGAGCAAAGACCAGGTAGTCTGTACTGTGGTCCCGATGTAAAGAGTCAACAAGATTTGCAAAACCTGTCAAAAGCCCTGTTGGAAATCCCTCAGAGTTGCGTAAAGGCGGAAGTGCGAAGTAAGAGCGGAAGAAGAAGCCAAAAGTATCTATGATTGTGATCGTTTTCAAAAGTAGAACCTAGTTTTTTTTTATTCTAGCCTATAAAGAGTTAGAAGTCCCACATATTT
>DATCTA010000215.1:0-3601 GCA_036568165.1 Sulfurovum sp. | reverse complement strand
AGGGGAGTATCGGGAAGAGCTATGCATTTGAAACAGCGCAAAGATATGGTGTACCTGTTGCCATCGTCAACAAAGCAAAAGAGGTCTATGGTGAAGATAAAGAGAATCTTAACCAACTTATAGAAAAATCTACTTCACTCGAGCGTGAAATGCGTTTAAAAATAGCCCAGATCGATGATGAACTGAAAGCTGTAGAGAGACAGAAACAAAGGCTTCTGGAAGAAGAAGAGAAACTTCAGGAGAGTCACAGAAAAGCGATCGCAACCCTGGAGAATCGCTATAATGCAGCCACCAAAAAAGCAAGAGAAGCGCTTAAAGTCCAAGAATCAGCTGAAGGCAGACGTTTACTCAATGTGGCACATCAACGTAAAGAATTTAAACAAAAAGAGGTAAAACTCCAAGAGAAAGAACCACTTGTAGAGGGTGATAAAGTGAAGTACCGATCCCATAAAGGTGAGATCGTCTCTATACGAGGAAAAGATGCAACGATCATTGTGGATGGATTGAAGATGAGAGTACCTTTAGATCATCTCAAAAGAAGAGGGGATGTTGCTCAAAATACAGTAAAATCCAAAGCGAAAGACGTCAAGGTCAATGTAGAAAAATCAGGTGCATCTGTTTCTGTCAAACTGCTTGGCATGTATGCGGATGAAGCCATAGATACTGTCGATAAATTTCTATCGGATGCCCTGGTAAACGGATTGACAGAAGTGCAGATCATCCATGGTACAGGCGGTGGTGTGTTGGCAAAACTGGTAACTGATTATCTTAAAAGACACCCAAAGATACAGAAATTTTATAGAATGCCCGGAAACTTGGGAATTACGATTGTAGAACTTTAGTCTATAAACCCTCTTTTAACTCCAAAAGGTATAATATAGTCATAAAATGTTGCAGGAGAATTACGTGAGCATTAAAGATGATGTGAATTATGTAAAAAGAGAGTTAAGTGGGGATGAAAAAGTACTTGAGAGTGCTTTTAAACTGGAGTCACTGTATAAAAAATATAAGTTTCATCTATGGGGTGTTGCTGCAGCACTTATTTTATTTTTTGGCGGTCAGGCAATGATGGATGCCTTGCACCAAGGAAAACTTGAAAAAGCAAATGAGGCATTTTTGGCATTGCAGAACAACAGCAATGATGCAGATGCACTTAAAGTACTCAAAGAGAACAATCCTGCTCTTATGGAACTGTATACCTTTTCACAGGCAGTACAGCAACAAGACGTGAAAGCACTTGAGGCTCTATCTACAAGCAGTAACATTGTGATCTCTGATACCAGTGGCTATACAGCTTCTGTCCTCAATAAAAAACCATCTGATTCAAAACTCTATAAAGAGATGGCACTCTTTCAAGAAGCTTATTTGGCGATCACAGCTGGTGACATAAAAAAGGCGCAGAATAAGTTGGAACTGATCGGTGATCGTTCATCACTTGCTGTCATTACAGAATTCCTTAAACACTCTACCATAAAGGCAAACTAATGAAATCTCTGTCTCTTACTGCATTTGTGCTGGCAGCAGTGCTGTTTTCAGGGTGTAGCTCTAAAAAATATTTTGAACCAGAGCAGACATTTTCAGCATCAGATGCATCAACCTCTTATGATAGTACTATTATTGACCTTAGCCGTGATGGAGCGACACTTAAAAATGGCCAATATATAGGCAAAGCAGGTATAAGCACTATCAATCTTGGTGAAGGATATAGGTTTATCAGTGAAAGTGATAACTATGTATTGGCTGGCAATAAAGAGGGTATTTTAAAAGTTATCGATAAAAAAACAAAAGAGGCTGTACGTGCGGTCTCTTTAAAAGTTCCTGTCGTATCGGCATCTATAAATAACGGCGTAATAGCTTATGTACTTAATAACAACTCATTTGGTATCTATCAAATGGAAAACAATGCAAAAGTCGTGGAGAGCCGTTCTGAGACAACATTTGCCATCGATACAAGAGCTGCAAATCCGATATTTATCGATAACCTGATCGTTATGCCTATGCTGGATGGAAAACTTGTTATCGTAAGTATTGCAGACAGTGAAAATGCAAAAGTAGTTTACATCAGCAACGAGAAAGCGTTTAATAATATCATCTATTTGTCTCGCAAAGGCAATACCATGATCTCTGCAACACCGAAGAAACTTCTTACTTTGGGTAATGCTGGACAAAGAGAGTATCAAGAGAATATCTCTGAAGTGGTATATGACAATGGTGTGATCTATCTCTTTACAAAAGAGGGAAAGATAATTGCCCTGGATAGCGAACTTGAAAAAATAGGCGAGTCAAAATACAAATTTGCACACTACTCTGCAGGAACTGCCAAGAACGGTAAGGTATATGCTTTAGAGCAGGGAGGTTCTCTTATCGTTACTGACAGTGCTTTAAAAAAGTATAAGATCTATGATGTAGGAGAAGTAGAAGAAGCAGCATTTATTGCCGGAACAAAGCTTTACAAAGACGATGAAATCATTGAAATGTCCAAACTAGGTTATGAGTGATCTACTGATAGCCTTTGAAGAGTATCTAAGTGTTAGCAAGGCACTGGATACTCTTACTATCTCTTCTTATCTGGCTGACCTTGGACAATTGGAGGAGTTAAGCAATAAAGCACTTACAAAACTTGATACTTCAGATATCTTAGAATATCTCTCCAGATTTAAAAATAAAAGAACATTAAACAGAAAACTCTCTTCTATCAACGCATTTTTCCACTTTTGCCATAAACAGAATTTCACACACGAAAAGATCAAAATACCTATGGCCAAAGTACCCAAAGACCTGCCTAAATATATGAGCAGTGAAGAGATTTTAAAAGGGTTGCAGAGCATTGATAGAAGTACTTTGATAGGATTACGCGATTATACACTCATACTTTTCTTGTACGCAAGTGGCTGTCGTATATCTGAAGCACTAAGGGTGCAGCGCAGTGATATTGTAGATGGGTGGCTGAAGATACGTTTTGCCAAAGGGGAAAAAGAGCGTATCGTACCTCTTGCTCCCATAGCAGTTGAAGCATTGAAGAAGTATCTTCAAGAACAAGAGATCTCTAGCAGCTATCTCTGGTTGAATTACAAAGGCGATACACTCAGCCGCATCTCAGCATATAAAATAGTCAAAAAGTATTTGGGTGTTTCACCTCATGTCCTTAGACACTCTTTTGCCTCTTCACTTATTTTGGGAGGTGCAGATCTACGTGTCGTCCAGGAGTTACTGGGACACAGTTCACTGGAGACCACACAGATATATACACACATACAAAAACAGAATTTAGCAGATACGATGAACAATTATCATCCTTTAAAAGGAGTGTCATGAAAGAGTTGGTTGAGTATTTAAATCATAAGAATATTATTTTCAAGTCTCTCAAAGAGATCGCTCCAAAAGAGTTAGGTTCTCGTAAAAAGGTTTCACTCTACCTGGGAGTTGAGCTCAAAGGGAACTATTATGCATTGGTCATGGAGCTTATAAAGAAGAGCAGGGTACTTCGTAAAGAGGCAGATGAATTGATACATTTGCATGAAAAACTTGAACGATACATTGGCAGCAAGATCACTAAAAAATATATCATTATCAAAGCACCATTGTGTTCTCATGCCAAAGC
>DATCTA010000214.1:0-3450 GCA_036568165.1 Sulfurovum sp. | reverse complement strand
TTCACCAATCAGATCCTATTCTATCAAAGTAAAAGTATCTCGGACCTGGTCGAACTGTTACTGGAATCAGATGAATTGAAGATGATATTTGTTGGGATACTGCTCATCTTGTTCAGTGTGATCTTCCCTACTTTAAAGCTGTTTTCAACCTATCTGTATTTCTATAGCAGAAGTTTTATAGGCAACAATGCGATTGTACGTTTCTTTGCGCTTAAATCTACAAAATGGTCAATGGCGGACGTCATGGTCGTTTCTATCTTTATGTCTTATCTGGGACTTGACGGGGTTGTAGACAATGAACTGGACAGACTGGTTGAGGAGAGTGCACCCATCAATGTCATCACCACCAATGGCACGGATCTGCAAGTAGGTTTTTTCCTCTTCCTGGGCTTTGTAGCAAGCAGTTTTGTTCTTTCTATACTTGTTGAGAATTCACGCAAGCATAGTTCAAACCTGCCTACATAAAATACACAGATATCAAATCTCTTGTAAAAGCGGCTGGGAGAAGAATGCTTCTATGACTTCTCTCATCTCTTCGGGGTCCTCTATACGATTGACATCATCTCTAAATAAAGAAGCACCTCTATAACCTGCTTTTGAATAGGAATGTAGGTTTTTTCTGAAGATAATCGCACCATATCTGTCATAATGCTTTAACATTTGATCAAAATGTTCTAGAACAACTTCCTTGATGAGTTCGGAAGTCGGTTCTTCCATGCCCTCTTTGATCTGTTTAAATATCCATGGCTTCCCTACTGCAGCACGTCCTATCATAATGCCCTGGGCACCTGTATATTCCTGTACCCATCTTGCTTTTGCCGGAGAGTCTATATCTCCATTCGCAAAGACAGGTATCGATACGGTCTGGTTTACCTCTGCGATTGCATCATAATCTACAGGTGCTTTGTATCTGCCTGCTCTTGTCCTTCCATGTACAGCGATGTAGTCTGCACCGGATTCCTGGCATATATGTGCTATCTCTTTATGGTTCTTTTCGTTAAATCCTAAACGGAATTTTACGGAAGTATATTCTTTGTTGGAGTATTTTTTGATCGTTTCGATCACCTTGCCCATTTGTGGCAGGTCAGTAAGCAAAGAGGAACCCTGGAGATTGTTCACTACTTTTGGTGCGGGACAGCCGCAATTGAGATCTATCGTAGTGATACCGTCGATTTCATTGATGATCTCAACTGCATGCCTGATGACATCCAGATCAGAGCCCGCTATCTGGATTGCATAAGGATCTTCCAAAGGACTCTTTTCGAGCATACGGAATGTTTTCTTAGAGTTATGAACCAAGGCATTGGAACTTATCATTTCTGAAATGGTCAGATCTACACCGAACTTTTTGACAACGGAACGAAAAGGGAGGTCTGTAAAGCCCGCAAGAGGGGCTAAAGCGTAAAGGGTCTTACTAAAGTCTAGTTTCATTAACAGATGGAATCTATATCTATGATATCTCTGAGTCTATATGGGTTGTTGTGTTCCAGTTTAAGCGTATACCATGCTCTGAACTTGATAAAGTCATCTTCTTCATGTTCATTGAGATAGAGTGATACTTGCTCAAGCAGCTCATATTCAAACAAGAGATAAAGATACGCATTTTGTGCCTTAGGGTTCTCGATCTGATATGTTCTGAAGAGTGTCAGGTTCTGTTCAGGATTGAAATACTTTTTGGTCACTGAAGCGATCCTGATAAAATCCTGGCATCCTATATCAAGCGTATGCACGAACTCTGTCAATATTTCAGGCGTAAGTTCAAGCGTATTTTCCGCACTCATTCTTTCAAGCATAACAAAGAAGTTCTTGACATCAAAAAGCTTCACATATTTGAGTGCCTTGATAAAATCTGTTTTGCTTGCAAATATCCTAAGCGCTTCAGCCTGTACCATAGGAGAATAGTTGGAAGTCGCCTTCAAAACATCTTCAACAAACTTGTCATCAGAGGCTAAACGGTTCATTCTGTTCTGTATCAGGATGGGGTTGCCTGCATTGAAAACTTTGGACATCTTCTCTTCTTTAAAATCGACATATTCACCGCTTTTAACTTTTCTTATGATGTTTACAACACGTGAAAGCCTTGGGGATAATCCATCCACGTTATCTGAGATGTTCAATGTTGCTTTACCTAAAAGCAAGGCAGAACTTTTTAATGCATCGATGCTGTACTTTTGTTCTTTGGGCTCATTCACCAATGACCAATAAAGCGCATCTTCGAGTGTATTGGTATCCTTTTGCCATTTTTTAAGTATGAAGTAATTTCTTAAACCGTAAAAAAACATATGGATCAATGTAACTATGAACAAAAGGACCATTGGCATCACAATCCACACAGCCACAGGGAAATTAAAATTGATCCCCATCAATTCCATTGCATAATGATCCGGGTTGATCGTATAAGTAAATGCAGCAACGATTCCCATTAACACTAAAGTAGCAAAAATATACACAGCAAATCTCATCTTATCCCCTTATGATGTAAACGACATGCATCAAAAAACCTAAGGGCTGAACTACTTGTGCCTTCTTAAGAGAATTTATACTGCATGGTGCTATAAAACAAAAAATCTATTTTGACTCTTTTTCGGTTATCTCACGGCATGTGATACAGAAACGTGCAAAGTTTTTCACCTCTAGACGCTCTATACCTATAGGCTCTTCACACATTTCACAGATACCGTAAGCTCCTTTTTTTATTTTATCTAAAGCAAGTTCAATTTCGTTTAATTCTTTACGCTGTTGTATTAAAATTGCACTATCTACTATCGTTTCTGCAGATGCAGCAGCATAATCACCTTCATCATTAAGCTCAAGGTCTCTCATTCCTTCCAGTTCAAGTGTGGTACCTCTGAGGTTTTTTTCGATCTGTACTCTTCTATCTAATAATTTGTTTTTAAACGTATCTAATTCTTGTTGTGTCAACATCAAAATTGTCCTATTTATGATATGGATGGTTGTTATTAATGGTCAACCCCCTAAAGATCTGTTCCATCAAAACGACTTTCACCAACTTATGTGAAAGCGTAATTTTACCAAATGATATTGCTTTATTACATTTAGTCAAAAAATCCCTTTCAAAGCCGTATGCACCGCCAATAAAGAAATTTATCTGAGTGCTATCCTTAAGCAGATTTGCGAATTCATAGCTGTCAACTTCTTTAGAAGAAGGGTCCAATGCTATGTTAATGCTAGATTCCATATACTTTTCCAGCGCTTTCGAATAGGATTTTTGAGCAGCTTCGGGTGAAATATCATGCGCCTTGGTGATCTCTTTGTCAAATACTTCGATCACTTCCACTTTGGCAAACGGTTTTGATATCTTTTTATAATGTTCAATCAACCCTGCATATAAATTGTCTTTCCCTTTTTTGTCGATAATAATCACATTGATCTTCATACTATTTCTCTTTTATTCTTTCTGCTATCTTTGTAGCCAATTGATGGACTGAC
>DATCTA010000213.1:0-7852 GCA_036568165.1 Sulfurovum sp. | reverse complement strand
GAATCACTCTATGAAGCACAAGTAAGAAAGATCAGGCTGCTTGCAGACAAGCTTCGCCTCAAACCAGGTGCAAAAGTGCTTGAGATCGGTTCGGGATGGGGTGCGATGGCAATATATCTTGCCAAAGAAAAACAGTGTGAAGTCACGACCGCTACACTCAGTAAAGAGCAAAAGGCTTTGTGTGAACAGAGATTCAAAGAAGAGGAGGTTGAACAGCAGATCGAAATTCTACTCAAAGACTACAGAGACCTTGAAGGAACATTTGATGCCATTATCGCTGTAGAGATGTTCGAGGCAGTCGGTAAGGAGTATTTTGATATCTTCTTTAAAAAATGTGAATCATTGCTCAAACCTTCAGGTGTCATGGTCATGCAGATCATTACCATGCCTGACCAACGTTATGATGCGTACAGCAAAGGGACCGATTTCATTCAGAAATACATTTTCCCCGGAGGGCATCTGCCTAGTGTGGGAAAAATTCTAGAGACTACAACCAGGCATACACGCCTCAATCTTCTTCATATGGAAGAGTTTACTGAAGATTATGCTAAAACATTGCGTCTATGGCACGATGCGTTCACCGGGAAGCTAGATGAGGTAAAAAAATTAGGTTTTGATGACTATTTCATCCGTATGTGGAAAATGTATCTGAGTTATTGTGAAGCTGCATTTATTACACGTAATATCAATCTCGTTCAGGTTGCTTTTACAAGAGATCAGAATATGTATCTTAACAAAGGACTCGTAGCATGAAATTAAAATCGATATTGACACTCGGAGTGTGCGGATTTTTGACAGGATGCGGCGGAATGCAGATCAATGATTTTAAAGATACAAAACCGGAGTTCATTCCACAGGAGTATTTTAACGGCCCCATGACAGCTTATGGTATGGTCAAAGACAGGGATGGAAAGATCATAAGACGTTTCAAAGGAAAGCTGATTGGAAGCTGGGATAAGAATGGAGTAGGAACACTGGATGAAAAATTTGTTTACGATGATGGTGAAAAGCAGACACGTGTCTGGACATTGACACCTACAGGAGAGAAAACCTTTGTAGGTAGAGCAGGTGACATCGTAGGTGATGCCCATATGGTTGCAAAGGGTAATACGGTTATGATAGATTATGTCATGCGTGTACCTTACAAAGGATCTACGATTGATATCAGTGTCAGAGACTGGCTCCATCTTCAGGATGACGGAGTCATACTCAACCATTCCAAGATGAAAAAATTCGGATTTGAAGTAGGAGAATTGGTGATCACGATCATAAAGGATCAATGATGAATGAAAAGAAGGAAATGAAGAATATCCTTTAAATATATAAAAAGGAGGATAAGATGATTTTAAAAGATGAGATCATTGCAAAAGAGAGAGTAATGCTTGTCATTACCTACCTTATGTTACTGTTTCAGCCGTTTTCATTAGTAGCAAATTACTATAATGATCGTCTCTCCTTTTCAATACTCTATTTTTTTACCACCATCGCAACGCTAGTGCATCTTTGGTGTTATCATAAAACGCATGATTATGATCAGGCTGTTGAAAAGATCATGATCATTCTCACTGGATTGTTCTTCAGCTTTTTTTTCATCGGTGAGCATGAAAGTTTTGATGTGTTTTGGGTACTTGTTTTGCCTGTTGTAGGCATGATGCTTGCATCTCTTGAAAGACATATTTTCTGGCTGAAACTCTTTTTTATACTCCTGGTATTGATGTTGGTGATAGCATACTTACTACCTCAATATATTCAGTATGAAACGTTTGCACTTTTTTCACTCTTGTGGGCCGGAATATTTATATCTCTCATGTCTTATTATTATGCCAAGATAAAGACTAGCCTTGAAGATCAGCTACATAGCTATCAGGCGAACCTGGAAGGGAAGATCGACAGTGCAACCAAAGAGATACGTTCATTGAACATATCACTTGAAGAGACACAGGGGGAGATCGTTGAACGTCTTGGTAGCCTGGCTGAGTACCGTTCAAAAGAGACCGGGGCTCATGTAAGACGTGTAGGTCTGTATTCTAAATTGCTTGCGCAGCTGTTTGGTATGGATGAGAAGACGGCTAATCTTTTAGAAAATGCAGCACCCCTACATGATATAGGAAAAGTAGGTATTCCTGATTCGATCTTGAACAAGCCTGATAAATTGACTGATGATGAGTATGAGATCATGAAGAATCATACACGCATCGGGCAATCCATATTGAACAATTCAGATAAACCTCTGATTCAGCTTGCCAGTGAGATCGCCGGAGGACACCATGAAAAATTTGATGGAACGGGGTATCCTCTTGGATTAAAAGGTGAGGAGATTCCGATTAGTGCACGTATTGTCGCGATTGCAGATGTATTTGATGCTTTGATAAGCCAACGTGTCTATAAAGACTCGTGGAGTAATGAGGAAATAATTGAATTTTTTAAAAAAGAAAAAGGGAATCATTTTGATCCATTGCTTATTACACTTTTTTTAAATAATTTTGAACGTTTTACTCTATTATTTAACACTAATCCTGATGAAGAGGATTAAAAAAGTACTATGTGTGTCTTCATGATTGCATATCACTATCAAGATAACATCATTACACAAGAAATACATAAATATATTGTAAATTTTAAAAAGGAGGTGTAAGATGAAAGTTGCTCTTACTGGTGCGAGTGGATTTGTGGGTACTGCATTGCAAGATCACTTCAAAGAGGTTGTTTATCTGCACAGGGATGATAACGAGGAACTCATACTTCAAAAACTCGATGGTGTTGATGTAGTCATTAACCTTGCAGGTGCACCTATTATTAAACGGTGGAGTGATCCTTATAAAAAGATACTTTTAGAGAGTCGTATCAAAACGACTGAAACATTGGTCAGAGCTGTGAATCGCAGCCAGATCAAACATTTCATTTCAACTTCTGCGATAGGCATATATCCTGATGATATACGCTGTGATGAAAGCTGTACAGAAATTGCAGGTGATTTTCTGGGTTTGCTTGCAAGCAAGTGGGAAAGTGAGGCACTACAGTGTGAGAAGCCTACAACGATCTTACGTTTTGGCGTGATCCTTGGAAAAGAGGGTGGTGCGCTTGCACAGATGATCACACCTTTTAAATGGGGTGTGGGCGGGATCATCGGCGATGGAAAGATGATTACCAGCTGGATACATATGGATGATCTGATGGGCATGTATCATTTTATCATTGACAATCAACTTACCGGTATCTTCAATGCTACAGCTCCCAAACCTGTAACCAACTACACTTTTACCAAAGCTCTCGGAAAGGCGCTTTACAGACCTACAATTCTGCCTATACCCAAATTTGTATTGAATATTATGTATGGAGAAGCAGCTTCAGTACTTACAGGATCCAAGGAGGTCTATCCAGATAAGATCATGAAAGCAGGATATAAATTTAAATTTGAAGACATAGAAAAAGCACTCCAAGATATAGTAATGTAGTTTTATCGTTACCAATGATGAATTGACATAAACAACCTATCAAAAATTATTTCTTTTTTATAAAGTATGTATAGATTTTATGTATACATAGGGATTTATCATGTCAAAAACTAAAATAGCTATCATCGGAGGTGGAGTTGCAGGTACTACATCAGCACTATATTTGGGACAGCTTGGTCTAGATGTTACACTATTTGAAAAAGATGAGAATATTTCATCAGGTCCACCTTACTGTCATCTTCATGCCGGAGGTAATCTCTATAGAGAGATATCTGATCAACAGTGTGTAACATTACTCAAGCAATCCATAGACTTTGCAAAATTCTATCCCTTTATTATTGATTTTAGGCCTACTGTAATCGTATTGCCAAAAAGTGACAAGGGAACACCACAAGATCTTCTCCCAAGGCTCAAGTTGCTTCAAAAGGAATATGCGGAACTTATAAAGAAAGATGCATGGAATGCAGTACTTGGGAAAAGTGAAGACTACTATAAACTCTACAGCAAAGAAGATGTTGAAGTACTGATGAAGAAAAATGTAGTTAAAAAGCCTACGAACCATGATGAATGGATATTGACTGCTATCAAACATATAGATATTAAGAATGTGCAGTTTCCACTGATTTTAGTACAAGAATATGGAATGAATCTGTTTAGGTTCGGTGCAGGAACAAAGCTGGCATTAGAGCATATGCCAAACGTAACATTTAAAAATAACACTTTGGTTCAGCAGATAAAAAATAACAATACAAAATGGCATATCACTTATCTTGCTGACAATAAAACTGCAATTAGTGAGTTTGACTATCTTATTAATGCCACGGGCTTTAGAACGGGAAAGATCGATGATATGCTAGGTGTTAAATCACAAAAAATGGTTGAGTTCAAAGCTTCATATATTTCACAGTGGGAAGAGAAGAGCGATGTGATCTTCCCGGAGATCATATTTCACGGAGAACGTGGTACGCCTCAAGGAATGGCACAGTTCACTCCTTATCCCGGAGGATACTTCCAACTGCATGGCATGACGAATGATGTTACCCTCTATGAAGATGGTCTTGTTGCAAATACTGAAGAGAGTTCATATCCAAGATTGAAAAACCATTTTATAGAAAAGCTTGATCATGGTTGGAGCAGCAATGAAGTTGAGTTAAGAACAAACAATGCTATCAGACATGTACAACAATACATTCCTGATTTTACAAATGCAAAATTAGGTGCATTCCCACTTTTTGGTGCACAACAGATCCCAGGATCTGACCCGACACTTAGAGTAGCTGAAGTCTCATTTCCTATATCGAATTATTGCAGATGCGAAATCGTTAAAGTTTCTTCCTCGCTTGATATGATAGATGCCATTGTTGCTGACCTGATAAAGTTAGGCTATATAGATGATTCATTTCAGGGTAGCAGAAGTATAGATTACTTGAGACATGTTAATGAAGATATATTATCTGTACGTGCTCAAGAACTTGCACGATCAAGATCCTATCCGATTGATCTGGCAAATATTAATGTTTCTAAGTCAATATAATCTTCATTATAGAGCTGAATGGCTATGAATTGACATAAATTCTCTACGAATATGCATCAATAAGCATTATCATAACACTAGATAATTTCAAGGAGAAAGTTATGAAACGTGCTGTCGTACTCTTAAATATGGGTGGTCCAAACAATTTGGATGAAGTGGAAGTTTTTTTGAACAATATGTTCAATGATAAACGTATCATCTCTGCACCGAAACCAATTCGTATGATGATCGCAAAAATGATCACTTGGTCAAGAAAAAAAGAGGCAAAGAGCAGTTATGCCGCTTTGGGAGGAAAATCTCCTTTGGTAGGGTATACCAAACAACTCATCTCAAAACTTGAAGAGGCTATGGATGCAACCGTACACATGGCCATGCGCTACACACCGCCTTATTCAAGTGACACACTTCAAGGACTTAAACATGTGGATGAGATATATGCGATTCCTCTCTATCCGCATTACTCAAGCACAACGACACTTTCAAGTATGGAAGATTTTGAAGCGAATATAAAAAAGCAGGGAATACAGGCTAAAGTAAGAACACTTGACAGTTATTATAAACATCCAGACTACATTGCAACAACGGTCGAGCGTATAAGAGAAACACTTGGTACCGACAACCCTGATGAGTTTGAACTGGTTTTTTCCGCACATGGATTGCCAAAGAAGATCATAGATAAAGGTGATGACTATCAGCGTCACATCAGATACAATGTCTACCATGCGCGTAAAGCCTTACTTGAAGCAGGGTTACATTTTCACAAGACACATCTTGCCTATCAGTCACGCCTTGGTCCCCTAGAGTGGATACGACCTTATCTTGATGATAAACTCAAAAGTTTGAAGAAAAAAAAGGTTATCATCTACCCGATAGCATTTACAATTGATAATTCTGAGACAGAATTTGAACTGGATGTAGAATACAGAGAGATCGCAGAAGAGATCGGGTTTGAGGAGTACCGTGTGGCTAAAGCACCCAATGACCATCCGCTGTTTGTAAAGTGCATCACCAATATCTATGAAAGTTTGAAAGCATCCTGATGGTCGAATATGCAGTTGTCGGTTCAGGCATTGGTGGCAGCAGTATCGCAGCCTATCTTAATGCGAAGGGTCATGATACGGTTCTTTTTGAGAAAGAGCCCTATTTAGGCGGATGCAGTTCTACCTTCATGCATAAAGGGTATGCCTATAATACGGGTGCAACTACGCTTGCAGGCTATCAGGATGGACATATCGTCAAAACCATGTTTGATACTATTGGATTGACTCCGGAACTTATCTCAACAGATCCTGGTATTGTTGTTATTCAAGATGGCAAAATCACTCCAAGATATAGAGAACTGGAGAAATTTTTAGAAGCATTGGAACAAAATTATCCGCATACGAAAAACCGTGAGTTTTGGACACTTGTGCATACTATCGGTACATCATTTTATGAAATGCAAGGACACTATTACAGTACGCGTTCTACGTTTAGCAAACTGCTTTCACTTGTTAGTTTCATACCTCTTTTACTAAAGTTTCAACGTTATTTACGAATAAACGCAGATGATTTCATAAAAGAATTTTACGGTGAGGTATCGCAAGAGTATCTTCAGTTCCTGGAATCACAAGTGCTTATCGTGTCACAGGCAAAGCTTGATAAAGTAAACTTTTTCACTGCAGCGCTCTCATTGGGTTATACGTTCAATGAGACACATTATGTCAAAGGAGGCTTTGGCAAGCTGTTTGATACAATGACTGCATCTATGAAAAAGGTGAGACGCAAAACAGAGATCACACACATTGAATCAAAAGAGGATCATTTTGTTTTGTATACAAAACGCGACAGCTTGAAAGCGAAAAATGTGATACTCAACAGTACTGTCTATGAGAGCGGGTCACTCTTTTGGAACGATAAAATTAAAAACTACTATAAGAAATATGAGAAATTAGACAATCATCAGAGCTCTTTTATGCTCTATGTGACCATAAAAAGTGATAAAAAATATGAACACCACTATCAGCTTATACAGGATAAACCCTATCCTTATACACTATCCAATGCACTTTTTGTATCGTTCTCGGATCAAAATGACCATGTACTTGCAAAAGAGGGATATTATAGTATTACCGCATCGATTCATACAGATACAAGATGGTGGGATGATCCAAAGATCTATGCCTCACAAAAAGAGGAACTTGAAGGTATTTTGTTAAAGTCACTGTGTGATATACTAGATATCAAAAAAGAAGAGATCGTGCACCATACAGCAGCTACGCCTAGGACATTCAAGCACTATATCAAGCGTTCGCAATTGGGAGGAAATGCCATTACAATGAAGAACTTTTTACCTCGACTGCCAGGGAATGATACTCCAATAAAAGGACTTTATCACGTGGGAGATACGGTTTATGCTGCACAAGGATGGCCTGGAGTGATGTTGGGTGTTGATAACCTTAGGAAGCTGCTGCATGTATAATATCGAACTTCGTATCAAAGCAGTTGACTGGCTTTACATTTTGCTCATTGGTATTGTATTTGCTACATTACTTTCCTCTTTAGGCTATGTACTTTTGGGTCTTGAATGGCTTCAGGGTGCTTATTTTGGGGCTATACTTGGATTTTCCATTACATTTTTTTCTCTATTGTTTATAACCTACATGAATCAAATTATCCTTCCAAGGATCTCAAAAGTTTTTTGGCTTCCTTTGGCCATATTTTTTTCATTTCTTTCAGGTTTTTTAGGAACATTGCTTAGTACAGTTTCAGCAAGTTTCTTACATATCGATCTTATACCATTGTTTCAAACACATAACATTCAAATCGCTGTTGCAGTTGGTGTTCTGACGTATATTGTAGGTGCTTTACTTTATCGTTTTGT
>DATCTA010000212.1:0-4401 GCA_036568165.1 Sulfurovum sp. | reverse complement strand
CAAGTGCATCAGGTATTTCGTTATCACGTTTATGCCGTATAAGCTCTTGAATTTGAGGGCTTTTAAACATCATCTCTACAGCTGGTATCATATCTCCGGAAATTCCCTGGATGAGACGTTGAGATATGACTGCTTCAAGTGTAGCCGCTAGTGTTTCACGTACACGATTCTGCTCTTCTGAAGGGAAGATAGCGATAAGACGGTCTACTGTTTCCCTTGCATCAAGTGTATGTACAGTTGAGAATACCAGGTGTCCGGTATTTACTGCCTGCATGATACTTTCAGCAGTGGCAAGGTCACGTATTTCACCCACAACGATAACATCCGGGTCCTCACGCATTGCCGCACGCAATGCTCTGGCAAAACTGTTCGTATGCATGCCAAGTTCACGTTGTTCAACGATACTTTTTGCATCTGCATGTACATACTCTATAGGATCCTCGATTGTAATGATGTGGCGGCTGAATGTTTTATTGACTTCTTCAATGAGGCTTGCAAGTGTAGTTGATTTTCCACTTCCTGTCGTACCTGTTACAAGCACAAGACCACGTCTAAGATGTGCAAGTTTATGTAACGCAGTAGGGAGGTTCAACTCTTCAATGGTTCTGATATAAGAAGGGATAAGACGGAAGGCTATCGCATATCCACCTAAGTGCATAAAGATATTTACCCTGAATCTGTACTGTTGGTCTAGAGCATATGCACCGTCAAACTCTTTTGTTTCCCTGAAGGTGTCATAGCCGTCTCCAGTCAACATTTTAACAATATCTTCAATTGTCTTCGCATCGACTTTTTCATTCGATAAGAGAACGATATCGCTCTTGACACGGGCATGGATAGGGCTGTTGCTTTTGATATGAAGGTCAGCTCCATTTGATTCGATCAGCATAGTAAGCCAAGAATTTAACCGTTGTTCTACGTTTTGTATAAAAGACATTTTATCCCCTCTCTTCTTAGTAACTCTCAATATTATACTACATTTTATTCGCTTATATTATAGACAAAGATGAAAAAAACATAGATCAATAAAATGATGGTAAAATAGTGGTGAGCTGAATCTAAAGGACATTAATGTCAATTCTTAAATATATTTTATTTGCATTGCTTTTGTTTGGTCTGTGGGTGACTGAACCTTTATGGATGAAAAGCCATAGCGATACCGAGAGTTCACCTGTAGATAGTCAGATTGATGGGCAGAAGAATGAAAGAGCAAAACTTCTTGCCGCTGAAGCTGCAAAATTAAAAGAACTCGAGGCAAAGTTTGGTCCGAAGCCATACGGCAAATACAGTACCGGTGTTCCTTCTGCAATATATGAGTATTGGAACAGAACACTTAAATACCCTGATTCTCTGGAAGAGGAAAGGTGTGGGGCTATCAGTGCTGGTGTCAAGGGATGGACAACCACATGTCGTTACAGGGTGAAAAACAGCTCTGGTAATTTAGAGTTGAGACAGGATACTTTTGTCATTAAAGACGGAATAGCGCATAAATAATGAAAATGTAGTTTGATATTGTAATTTACATGATATTGTGATAGAATGGATAATTAATTAGGTTTTTGGAGTCAATATGGAATTATGGATGGTTATAGTATTTTGTCTTGTTATCCTGTTCATTGTAGTAGGCGGATATGTCTATATGTTCCTTCATGTAATGAGATGTGACCCAAGAGAGTTACAGTACAGAGAAAATATCGGTCAAAATGACAAATTGGTTCCGCACACCTACAAAAAGTAGATTTGTCACCAACAGTCATCTCAACCCTCAATAATTCTTCTTTTTTAACACTAGCTTGCAAAAAGTTCATTCAAACTGTATCTAGACCATTTATTACTTTTTAAAGGTTTTTTGGGCTTAAGTGCTTTTGTACCTTTCAAAGGTTTTCTTGATTTCAGTCTTTTTAATGGCATCAGCGCTTTGGAAGGCTTTAGTGGTCCACGGATAGAGTCTTTTGTAAAGAGTAGGACATCTCCGTTATGGTCCCAGATATTTCCATCTTCATAAAAACCTACATGTGAACCGTTGAATGCATAGATATCCTTGGTATCAATATAGGCAACAGGAATGCCAGTATAGGTATAAATCGTCTTTTGATCCTCGCAATATGCATATGCTTTTCTTTTCTTATCATAAAACTTTAACAACATAGTGACTCCTTTTATTTAAATGTATTTCTATGATTATTATTGCCTAAAAAAAAGTGAAAGATTAAAAATGTGTGATTAATTTATAGGCATTTTTGTTCCATGACTTAAAAATTCATCTATTTTGATGAATATGTATTGTTTATTAATAAATTGATACAATTAAGTAGTTTAGTATCAAATGAGGAAATAATGGGTGTATTTGAAAAATTGATCGGACACGTTATCCATTTGGAATTTGACACACATGAATCCATGATAGAAGCTGCTTTATGTTGGCAACTTGAAGAGTATCAGTTGGACAGTGGGTCTTTTAGAGGATCTATCAATGCAGTACATACTTTGCATATTCAAATTGGAAATACCTTTCGTTCAAATGGTGTATTTGTTAAAGGTAAGACACCCAAAAACAGTTATCTGTTTGCTTCAGTAATGTCTCCTCAGGGAAAAATGACTCACAATGGACTAAGCATACTTGAGGATGAATTAGTAGTACTTAAAGATACTGACCAACTTGATTTTACAGTCTCATCTTCCGTAGATGATATCACAATAGCCATAGATAAAGTGTTTTTTGATCATGCATTTAAAAATTATTTTAATAAAGCATTTGAGTATGACACTATCAACAAACGTATACAGCTAAAAGAAGATACCGGAAAAATTTTTAGAGATTCTGTAAAAGAGATAATAGCTGATCTGATGGGGCAGAATGCAAAATTACTAAATGATCCAGATTTCCATGAAAGAACTGAACAGCGGATATTACAAATACTTTTTGATAATATTGACCTTTCAAGAGAACGTAATAATACGCTGCAAAGTGAAATGGATGCTGATACGATACGAAAATATATTGAAAAAAACTATAAGAATGATATATGTATAAATGAGCTTTGCAGTAGCAAAAAACTATCTGATAGAACACTCCGCTCAGGCTTTAAAAATCTATTTGGGTTGTCTCCAAAACAATATCATAACTCTTACCGTATGGGCAAGGTTCACCATGCTTTATTACAAAGTGATAACAGTTTGGATACAGTAGAGGGTATTGCATATGAACATGGTTTTACACATATGGGACACTTCTCTGCTAATTATAAATCAATGTTTAAAAATACTCCTTTATTCACACTTAAAAATATATCCTTTTGAACTTTATATCAACCATCATTCTATTCGTTCTATTATAAGGAAATATGCCGTTTTCGGATAATTACTAATTAAAATAAGTGATATACTTATAGATAGGTACTGAGAAATCAGATTATACAAATTAATTACTGGAAAGGAAAAAATATGAATAAGCATACTTTAGCATTAATAGTGTTGTCCTCAACACTCTTATCTACGACATCAATTGCACAGCAACCTGCTACATCTAAATTTGACCGTACGATATTGCCTATTGCCCCACCAAATCCACCTCAATATACAGAACTTGATGTACGTAATGCGACACCGCCACCCCGTTTTGAGGTAAAAGCACCCAAAGATGCTCCAAATGTACTTCTTGTACTTGTTGATGATCTTGGCTTTGCAGGTACAAGTAAATTTGGCGGACCTGTTACAACTCCCAATTTTGACAAAATTGCCAATGAAGGAGTGTATTATAATAACTTTCATACTACGGCTGTCTGTTCCCCAACTCGTGCAGCGATCAAAAGTGGACGAAACCACCACGTGAACAACATGGGGGGTATTATAGAAACCGGTACAGCATTCCCTGGAAATACGGGTCAAATACCAACAAATGTCGCGCCAGTAGCAGAGATGTTACGTCACAATGGATACAGTACGGCAGCTTTTGGAAAGTGGCATGAGCTTGCAGCCTGGGAAGCAAGTGCCTCGGGTCCATTAACACGCTGGCCTACAGGACCAAACGGAGGGTTTGATAGATTCTATGGTTTTCTAGGTGGTGAGACCAACCAGTGGGCACCATTTATCTATGATGGTACTCATCCTGTTGAATTGCCTGAAGATCCAAATTACCACTTCTTGACAGATATGACCGATCAAACGATTGCATGGATGAAATACCAAAAAGCGCTTACACCTGATAAACCATTTTTTATCTATTATGCTCCTGGGGCGACCCATGCGCCACACCATGTCCCTAAAGAGTGGATTGCACGTTGGAAAGGGAAGTTCGATCAAGGATGGGATAAGTTACGAGAAGAGATCCTGGATCGTCAGATCAAAAATGGGATCGTACCAGAGGGCACTAAACTCGCATCTAAACCTGCAGCAATTCAA
>DATCTA010000211.1:0-7124 GCA_036568165.1 Sulfurovum sp. | reverse complement strand
AAGTGCTCTTTGTCCTTTTCCTATAGGCGTGAAAAGATCAAGTACACGACCTGTCATTTTCATCGGATTATATTCAAGTTTAAGTTGTTCACTTGCATAAAGCGGTGTAAGGTTTTCAAAAAGAGGTCTTTGCTTCGATTTTTCAGGAGCTACATAGTTGATCGCCTCTATCTTAAGGAGTGCATAATACTTCTCCTGATCTTTTGGTGAACGTACCTGACCTGTTACGATATCACCGTTTCTAAGTGCAAACCGTTTGATCTGTGTACCACTTACATAAGTGTCATTGGTTGAATTGGCAAAGTTTCCATCGATAGAACGTAAAAAACCAAAGCCATCGTTCATCACTTCAAGGATACCTGTATAGAGAATGAACCCGCCTTGTTTCACTTGTGACTTCAGTATCTCAAAAATAAGATCTTTTCTTTGAAATTCGTTGGGATTTTCTACTTTTACTTCTTTTGCTATTGTTACGAGTTCTGCAAGTGGAAGCTGTTGAAGATTTTCTATTTTGTAGCCATCAACTGGTACGTGGGTTCTGTTTTTCTTACTGTTGGCTGCACTGCCATTAGAAGATTTTTTAGTATCGTTATTATCGCTCATATGTCCTCTTATTGTGAATATGCATTGTGAAGATTGTACGTTAGCTCTACGACATCGCTACGTGTAGTAGTGCCATTATAATCCTTTTTAGCTGAAAAGTCAAATCATACTCACATTAATGCATAAAACAGTAAAGGCGGATAAAGTGCCGCTCCCATCAAAAAAAACACCGGAGGTATTTTCCATTGCAGCATTTGTGCTATCTCCTGAGAGACTTCACGCTCTATAAATACTTTTTTGATCAGTTCCATCTTATAAAAAAGGTCAAATATCTTGAGTGCCAGCAGAAAGACCATACTTAGATTCAATACCCCCGTAAGTACAACTGCCAACAGGACGATATAGAACCCCGGCTGGACGAGGAAAAAAATAAATATACTTTTCTGGTAATAGACATAGAGTTTTTCCAATACCCCAAAAAGGGTTTGTGAACGCTGGATATATACTTCAAAAAGTTCTGCAAACAAAAGTATGATTGTCAATAAAAGTGCATTTTCCATAGTGAATTTTACCCATATTTGGATAAAATACATACTTTATTTACCCTAAGAGAACATAAGGCTCTTAGCTTGATCATAAGGATGAACACTTGGCTCAAATAGCATGTGACCACTGTAATCTCACTTTTCCCGAAGAAGTGATGATCGCTGAACAGCACAATGACGAACAACTCTTTTTCTGTTGTAAAGGATGTCAAGGTGTTTACCATCTTTTGAATGCTGAAGGGCTCGATACTTTTTATGACAAGCTTGGAGATACAAAACTTCAGCCAGCCATACAAAACAATGAAGATCTTGAAAAGTTTGACCTTGAAGGCTTTAAGAACAAGTATATCAAGGTCCATGAAGATGGACTTTGCGAGATCAACCTCATCATAGAAGGCATACACTGTTCTGCGTGTGTATGGCTGAATGAAAAGGTACTGCACAAGACAGAAGGGGTCATTGAAACAAGCATCAATTACAGCAACAACAAAGCCAAGGTGATCTGGGATCCTGAGGTCATCAAACTCTCCAAGATCATAGAAACGATCCGATCTATCGGCTATAATGCCTATCCTTATGACCCCAAACTCCAGGAGGAGCGTGCTGTCAGTACAAGAAAGTCCTATTATTCACGTATCCTGGTAGCTGTATTTGGTTCTATGAACATTATGTGGCTGGCCGTTGCACATTATGCAGGATACTTTGGGGGGATAGAACAGTCCTTCAAAGACATTCTTAATGGTGCTGAATTCGTATTGGCAACCCCTGTGCTTTTTTACTCGGGTTGGGTCTTTTTCAGGGGTGCCTACTATGGCTACAAGAACAATATGGTCAATATGGATACCCTTGTTGCCTCCGGGTCACTTTCCGCGTATATCTACTCGATCTATGCGATGATCACCCAGCGCGGTGAAGTATACTTTGACTCTGTGACGATGATCATCACCTTTATACTCGTAGGAAAATACCTTGAAGTACTGAGTAAAAAACATGCCGTTGATACCCTCGACGGTCTTATGGGAAGTACTCCGACCGAAGTAACGACCTTCAAAAACGGTGTCAAATCACTGGTAAGCATTGAGAACATTGTCGTTGGAGATGTCATAGAACTCAAACCCGGTGAAAAAGTGGTCATAGACGGAGAAGTGACTTGGGGACAGGGTTCTTTTGATGAGAGTTCTCTTACAGGTGAAAACGAACCGGTCTATAAAGAACAAAATGACACTATTTTAAGCGGTTCGATCTGTCTGGACTCTGTGATACACTACAGTGCCACTAAAGATGCCTCAAATTCTATGTTGACCTCCATCGTCAACCTGCTTGAAGAGTCTATCACCAAAAAACCTCGTATAGAACAATTGGCAAACTCGATATCCGGATACTTTTCAACCGTTGTTCTCATCATTGCTTTACTCACGTTTATAGGTTGGATCTTCTTGTCTGGCGGTTTTGAACAGGCACTTATCGTAGGTATTTCTGTTATCGTGATAGCCTGTCCTTGTGCTTTGGGATTGGCTACACCTATGGCAACACTGGTGGGTATCAGTGTCGCTGCAAAAAGAGGTATTCTCTTTAAAGAAGCTTCCTTTCTTGAAACCATGGGGAAAAGTGACATACTTGCCATAGACAAAACCGGTACCATCACTGAAGGTAAACCTTCTGTTACTAAAGCTGACTTTTTTGAAGAATTTGATCCTTCGTTGCTTTATTCTCTTGTGAATACATCCAACCATCCGATCTCAAAAGGGATTAAAACATATCTTGAAGATAAGTATGAAAATCTCGAAATGCTTACACTTGAAAAGATCACAAGCATAGAAGCAAAAGGTGTCAAAGCTACCCATAAAAACCAACAGCTGCTTGGTGGAAATGCTGCACTGATGCAATCCTCTAAACTGACAGTTGATGCTGATTCACAAAATGCCCTTTTCTTCTTTAGCATCGATGATAGACTGCTTGCACGTTTTGAATTGACAGATACCATTAGGGAGGGAGCTGCCGAAGCCATAAAAGGCATCCGGGAGTTGGGTGTCAGAGTCGTCATGCTTACAGGGGACCATGAACAAAGTGCCCAAAAAGTAGCCAAAGAAGTAGGTGTGGATGAAGTCTATGCAAAACTTCTTCCTCAGGACAAGTCAGCGATGATAGACAAGTTTCATCAAGAGGGGCATATAGTTGTGATGGTAGGAGACGGTATCAATGATGCTATCGCACTTGCTTCTTCAGATATCTCCATAGCCATGGGAAATGGTGCCGACGTTGCCATCTCTGTAAGTGATATCGTACTTTTGGATGAAAAACCTGAAAGTATCTTTGAAGCCTACAGACTCTCCCGAAAGACCTATGGTGCGGTCAAAGAAAATCTTGGTTTTTCAATACTGTATAATGTTGTTGCTGTTCCTTTGGCAATGATGGGATTTGTAAATCCGCTTGTAGCAGCACTCTCTATGAGTTTAAGTTCGCTGGTTGTGGTAGGTAACTCCATGCGTATCAAAAGTTTAAAATTCAAGGACAAATAATGTCAGAAAATATAGTCATTTTAATGATAGGTGTCTCTACATTCTTAGGTGCCATAGGCTTGATCGCTCTGATTTGGGCAGTAAGAACAGGTCAGTTTGATGATCAATCCAAATTTATCGATGCCGCACGGTTTGACAACGAAGAGGATCTCAAAGATGCGGTCATGATGGATGAAAAAAGAAAAGCGCATAAGCTCAAAAAGAAAAAAGAGTACAGGCCTGCAGACTAAGAAGTATCAAGAAAAATATGATATTATTATATGAATAAATATCAAAGGTCTGTTATGTATTTTAAAAAACTCTTTCTAATCACTTTTTTCTCTTTAGGTCTGCTGTATGCCCAAAACAATAATATCGGTTTGAATCTCAATGATGAAGATTTGGAAGTAAGTGCTTCTGTCGATCTCAATACTTTAGTCTATTATTCCGGTAGTGCCACATATACACTGGATGCTTCATACCTTCATTCAGATGGTGACAACTTATCTACTTTTGGGGTAAATGCAAAAAATACTTTTCAAGGTGTAGAAGGTCTTGCTTTTGGAGTAGGTATCAAATCTGTGTTCGCCGATGATTTTATCGCTATTCCTCTCTCGGCAAAACTTATCTATACACTTCCATTTTATAATGTACCTACTACTTCGCTATCGACAAGTCTTGCCTATGCACCTTCTATTCTTTCATTCAGGGATGCAGAAAGCTACACTGAATTCAGAGCAGAAGCAGATATGGAAGTGGTCACAAATATTCATCTGTTCACAGGCTATCGTAACATCAAAACAGAGTATGATACAAACGACCTAACATTCAATAACGGCTTTTACGGTGGTATTAAACTTAATTTTTAGTGTTATACTTTCATACTTCAACTAAAGAGTTTATTTATCTATCTCTTTTAGTTTAACCAGTCATTACAGATAAAAGGGAAAAGAATGTCAGATAATATAGAAAAAAGTATATTTCGGGAATATGATATCCGAGGTATCTTTGATAAGGAACTTAATGAGAGATCTGTCAAGCTCATAGGGTATTATCTGGGTCAAAAGATCCCTGGAGACAAAGTTATCTCTATCGGTTATGATGCACGTTCACACTCCCCTATCCTCAGAGATCACCTTACTTCTGGACTTAATGCTGCGGGGTGTAAAGTACTCGATATGGGGATGGTCGCCACGCCTGTAAATTACTATAGCAACTACATTGAATTTGATGGTATGACGACCAATGCATCGATCATGATCACTGGATCACACAATCCAAGTGAATATAACGGGTTTAAGATCACTGTAGATAAAAGTCCGTTTTTTGGAGAAGATATCTATGCGCTTGGTGACGAGATTGTTGAGAATCAAAATATTACGATCGAAGACAACACGACTAAAACAAATATCAATGTTAAAACACCTTATATCGACTTTATGGTCAAAGAATTCCAACATCTCAAAAAGATGCCGCAAAAAATAGTCATAGATGCCGGTAACGGTGTGGCAGATACGGTCATCACAGATATCTTTGATGCTTTGGAACTCAATTACACGGGTCTGTATCTTGAGCCCGACGGTACGTTTCCCAATCATCATCCGGACCCTTCTGTGGAAAAAAACCTTGCAGATGTTAAAAAAGCGTTGCAAAAAGATGGCGACATCGCTTTTGCGTATGATGGGGATGCCGACCGTATCGCTGTACTGACACATAAACACAACATCAAGGGTGACCAGATGGCACTGCTTTATGCTATGAAGATGCAAAATCCTACCGTCATCGGTGAGGTGAAATGCTCGCAGGTGATGTATGATGAACTCGAACGCCGCGGTGCAAAAGCCATCATGTATAAAACCGGTCACTCCAACCTCAAAGTTAAGATGAAAGAGACCAATGCCGATCTTGCATGTGAAGTAAGCGGGCATATCTTCTTTAAAAACCGTTATTTCGGTTATGATGATGCCATCTATGCCACACTTAGAATGCTCGAACTGATACATGAGGGTATCGATCTGGATAAAGAGATCGAGGCACTCCCTATAGTCTTTTCAACAGAAGAGATCAAAGTGGAGACCACAGAAGAGGAAAAGTTCGCCATCATCGACAAAGTCAAAGAGCTTTTAAAAAACCCCCCCTCTGATTTTCCAACCATACTCAACATCATTGATGTGGATGGTGTGCGCATCAACTTTGAAAAAGGTTGGGGACTTGTAAGGGCAAGCAACACAACACCTGTTCTAGTGACACGGTTTGAATCTACCGATGAGGCATTGGCAAAAGAGTATGAATCAAAAGTCAATGCCCTTATTCTACAGGCAAAAGGATTACTGTGATCAATAAGCTTTACTTTACTTCTGGAGACGAAAAGACTCAGACAAAAGCATTTGATGCCATTGTAGAAGAGCAAAAAAGTATAGGGTATTATACACTTCCTGATCAGGATATCACTCCTATTCTAGCCTATTGTGATTCGATCTCAGAGAGTGTGGAGAACATTGCTGTTATAGGAATAGGCGGAAGTTCTTTGGGGGCCAAAGCGATCTATGAGTTTCTTAAACCGATCAACGGGCTTTCAAGAAAACTTTACTTTTTTGAAAGTACAGATCCTATCAACATTACGGCTCTACTTTCAAAGATCGATCTTGAAAAAACGCATTTTCTTGTCATCTCCAAATCCGGAAGTACGGTGGAAACCTTCTCCATTTACAAATATATCTATTCTCTTCAGAGCGATGCTTCAGCCTATACTTTCATAACAGACCCGGGTTCACCGCTTGAAAAATATGCCAATGATATCAACGCTGCTGTTCTTTATCTCCCAAATAATGTAGGAGGAAGATTTTCAGTACTCTCAACAGTCGGTCTGGTTCCTTTGGCTTTATGCGGTGTGGATATCCAGGCTTTATTGAATGGTGCAAAAAGTATAAAAGAGAGTTTTTTCAATGACGGGTACCTCAAAGGTACTCTTCTTAAAAAAGCAGTTTATTATGCAAAAAATCACACCAGGTACAACATCAACTGTATCTTCGCCTACTCAGAGACACTGAAATACTTTTGTGAATGGTATGTGCAGCTTTGGGGTGAAAGCCTGGGAAAACTCCAGAGAAACAGCGCATTTCATGTTGGGCTTACACCTATCGGTCTGATCGGTCCAAAAGACCAGCACTCTTTTTTGCAGCTTATCATGGAAGGGACCAGGGACAAATCGGTCACGTTCATTAAAATTGAAGATTTTGATGAAGACATCACTATTCCTGATATCAAACTGCCACATTTGGAAGTACTTGATTCACTCAATGGCCTTTCATTCTCCAAGCTCATTAACATGCAGTGCGATTCTGTGATCGAATCGCTTGAAGAAAAAAAAGACATTCCCCTTGACAGTATCACGATCTCCAAGGTCAATGAAAACGCTATAGGTTCACTAATGTACTACTATGAACTACTTACTTCACTCATGGGAGAACTCATCGATGTTGATGCGTATGATCAGCCTGGAGTAGAAGCTGGAAAGATTATTTTGAAGAGAAAATTG
>DATCTA010000210.1:0-12314 GCA_036568165.1 Sulfurovum sp. | reverse complement strand
AGATTCACCTTTGATATCATGCGGACGTCCTACAACTGCAACTTCAGCAACCGAGTCATCTTTCTTTACTGCTGCTTCGATCTCTGCAGTACCCATACGATGCCCCGAAACATTGATAACATCATCAACACGTCCTGTGATCGTAATGTATCCATCCTCATCTACAACGGCACCATCACCGGAGAAGTAAACCGGCTTGCCATCTTTCATAGCATCGCCAAAATAGGCTTTTTTATAACGCTCAGGATCACCCCAAATATTTCTGATCATACTTGGCCAAGGTTTTGTGATACAAAGTAGACCAGTCTCACCTACTTCTTTTGGCGTTCCGTCAGGGTCGATGACCTCTGCCATGATACCCGGAAGTGCAAATGTTGCACATGCCGGTTTGATAGGTGTTGCACCAGGAAGTGGTGAGATCATGTGCCCGCCTGTTTCTGTCTGCCACCATGTATCAACAATAGCACACTTGGAGTTACCCACAGTCTCATAGTACCATTTCCATGCAGGAGGATCGATAGGCTCACCAACTGTACCAAGAACTTTCAGACTTGAAAGATCATATTTCTTAGGCTCATCTTCACCCATTTTATGAAGTACACGGATCGCTGTCGGAGCAGTGTAGAACTGTGTAATCTTGTGGTCTTGCACCATTTTCCATGCACGTCCTGCATCAGGATATGTCGGTACACCTTCAAACATAACGGTTGTTGCACCTGCAGCCAATGGACCATAGATAATATAGGTATGCCCTGTGATCCAACCGATGTCAGCCGTACACCAGTAGACATCATCACGTTTTACATCGAATACCCATTCCATGGTCATCTGTGCCCAAAGGATGTATCCGGCAGTTGAGTGCTGAACCCCTTTAGGTTTTCCTGTACTTCCTGATGTATAAAGTAAAAAGAGCGGATCTTCACTATCCATAGCTTCAAATGGACACTCCGCATGTTGATGGACTATGAGTTCATTGTAGTTGTGGTCCCTACCCTCTACCCATACGATCTCTTCATTGTTTCTTTTTACAACAAGTACAGCTTCAACACTCTGTCCCCCTTGTGCAAGTGCATCATCTACTACCTGCTTTAGCATGTAAGGCTTGCCTTTTCTGTAGGCACCGTCAGCAGTGATGACGATTTTCGCTTCTGCATCCTCAATACGGTCTTTAAGTGCTTCAGCAGAGAAACCGCCAAATACGATAGAGTGGATAGCACCGATACGTGCACATGCCAACATTGCATAGGCTGCTTCAGGAATCATCGGCATATAGAGTACTACCCTATCGCCTTTGCTAACATTAAACTCATGTCTGAGCAAGTTTGCCATTTTATTGACATGCAGTGAAAGCTGCGCATAAGAGATACGCTCTACATCACCTCTGTCACCTTCAAACAAGATGGCAGTCTTATGTGCATGATCAGCAAGATGTCTATCTACACACTGATTACAGACATTCAGCCTACCCTCTGTGAACCATTTATAAAAAGGAGGATTACTTTCATCCAATACATCCTTATAAGCAGAGAGCCAATCTATCTTTTCATCAGCATATGACTTCCAAAAACCCTCATAATCTTCTTTGGCTTTATTTTGAAGGTCCCAGTAGGCATCCATACTTGGTATAGCAGCATCCTTGGCAAATTGCGGATTTGGATCAAAAATTTCTTTTAACATGGAGTTTCCTTTTTAAAATGAGTTTACAAATATTCTAACATAATTAAAAATAAATGGAAAAGGAAAATGAAGAATTATATAGGAGTATTCACTCCTATATGTAAGATCGTAAAAAATTGGACTATATGATCTCTATTTTTTCGACTACATCAAGTCCAAAACCTGCAAGACCTACAAACTCTGTATCTTTGTTTGTGGTCAAAAGGTTGATGTTCTTGATACCGAGATCTTTAAGTATCTGTGCACCGACACCGAACTCTTTGGCCTGTTCATGAGAGATAACCTTTGTATCCAGAAAGACAAGTGTTCCGCCATTGGTCTTTAAATAATTGATAGAGTTATTGAGTGCGTTGAAACGCTTGTCATCCAGTATAAGGCCTATGTCAGAACCTATGTTGTGAAATTTCACATTTGCAGTTTCATGCGGTTTGTAGAATTGTATAACCGTATGTGTTCTGTCAAGATGATCTGTATATGTTATCTTTTCTACTTTGATACCTCTGAGTTCCGTCTCTTCCTCTTTTACACGTTTGATAAGCTTTTCATGTGCTAAACGATACTCAACGATATCAGAAATATAAACGATAGGCATATTATGTTGTTTTGAAAAGATCTGAAGATCATCCATACGAGCCATCTTACCATCATCTTTGATGATCTCACAGATAACAGCTGCAGGTGCAAGACCAGCTAATTTACAAAGGTCCACTGAACCTTCTGTATGTCCTGTTCTGACCAAAACACCACCGTCTTTTGCGATAAGCGGGAAGATGTGTCCAGGACGTACAAAGTCCTCACTTACTGTCTGAGGATTTGCAAGCTTTGAGATACAGTCATCCCTTTCTGCTGCCGAGATACCTGTATCAGCATTGGCAGAGTCTATGGATACCGTAAAAGCTGTTTCATGATTGGAAATGTTATTGCTTACCATTGGCACGAGATCTAACTTGGAAGCAATCTCGTTAGTGATAGGCGTACAGATCAGTCCTCTAGCCTCTTTTGCCATGAAATTGACCATATCTGGTGTAGAGAAAGTTGCCGCATAAACAAGGTCACCTTCATTTTCACGATCTTCATCATCCATCATGATGACCATTTTCCCGTGTTTTATCTCTTCTATCGCTTTTTCAACTCTTTTTATCGCATCGCTTGGCATCAATAATCTCCAAAATAGTTTATATAATCATATATTTTTCTTAAAGAGTATTATACCTTTTCGTACTTCACCTTAGAAACTTTTTGGTACTTTTTTTTCAATCTACTTGACATGTGGCCTATTTGGTGCTATAATGCCGTCCACATAAGCAATGAGCTTATAACGATTGGGGTATCGCCAAGCGGTAAGGCCTCGGTTTTTGGTACCGATATTCGGGGGTTCGAATCCCTCTACCCCATCCACCAGGATTTTTTAAAATCCTTCCTTCTAATTGTCGCGGGATAGAGCAGTTTGGTAGCTCGTCGGGCTCATAACCCGAAGGTCGTCAGTTCAAATCTGGCTCCCGCAACCAATCATACATTATTTTTTTAAAAACTAAATCTACTTATCAGTTTTAATATCAAACACTGTTTTTACCTGACACAACAATAGTATCTCTTCCTTCCTCTTTTGCTTTATAAAGCGCTTGATCAGCGAGAATTGCAAAGTCTCTGTGATGTTCATATGTTTCAGGTATCTGGCATACAATGCCCATACTCAAAGTCACATAAGGTTTTATATCTGAACTGGAATGCACTATATGAAGTTCATTAACCTCTTCTTTGATAGCTTTTGCAATGGCTAGCGCTTCTTTTTCATCGGTATCAGGTAATATAACAGCAAATTCTTCTCCACCAAATCTAGCAGCCATATCTTTTGTATTGGGACTTAGATGACTGTTTAATACATCCGCAATTTTAATGAGGCATTTATCACCTTCATAATGACCATATGTATCATTATAATTTTTGAAGTGATCAATATCGATAAATAACATAGAGAGTGGCTTGGTCTTTAGAAAATCATTGTTCCATATCTCATTTAGAAAATTTTCCATGCTTCGTCTATTTTGTAAGTGTGTAAGCCCATCACGCTTTGATAAAGCATCAAGTTGTTCATTATTCTTGAAGAGTTCATAAGCCAATTTTTCATTTTCAAAGCTTAATTCAAGTGCATTTACCAGACGTCTATTAAACTTTTTAGCACTGACATACATCAATACTATATAGATGACAAACAAAGTACTCAGTGAGAGTTTTCCTTCATCTATCTCAGGGATCGTTGCAATCATCAATAATAGTACTGCCGGTATATAAAATGCAGGAAATGCAACGAATACAGATGAATTTGTATTCATTGATCCGCCGATTATTCCTGTGTACACGACAAACAATGTAAGTTGTTGAACAACTGGCCAATTTGTATCATAAAAAAATGCCAATATTCCCCATGTAATACCTGATAAGAATGTACCGATAATGTACAATAATGCCCACCATTCTGGCAAAAAATCTTTTTCTTCATATTTTGAAAATCTATAATTCAAATACAACCTTCCAAAAGAGAGAAAAAGAAAAATAATAAACCATAATTTTAATAGTCCTTGATCTGCATAGTTCCAAAACATACTGATAGGTATCAATGCAGTGATAATACCAAGCAGTATTATCGTTGATCCCTGATGGAATAAAAGACGAACCTGTTCATGCTTGATGTCATTATTGGTATGGGAAAAAAGTAAAGATAAAGATCGCATGTATACCTGGCCATTTCATTTAATACAATTATTCTATCTTATTTTTTACTATAGTTTATAGTGAATATCCTATTTAAAGATGAAAAAATAAAGAAATAATAATCATGCATATATGAATAAACTATGTATAATAACTGTACTAAAATTTAAGGTTAGAAATGAAATATCTATTTACGTACTTTTGGAAACTGCTCTACTTTATCATTGGTATTATTGTAGTGGTCGGTATCACAATTTCAGGCATGAAAATTTCTAAGATGTTAACAGATCAGAGCATACTGCAGCTTCTTATGGCAGTGATAATTTGGATCAGTGGAAGTTTCATAGTATTGAAGCCTCTTAGTATGATCGATACGTTCTTAACTCAAAAGGCATCACTAGATACAGATGCACGTCTTTATTTTTTCATGTTCATGACATTTGTCTTGATATCTGTAGGCGTTTTTACTGCATCCATTTACCTCTTTAATGAGTGGCTGGAACTCATTAATGATACGGTAAACAGAACTTTAGATGATTATTTTACAATCATTTTTCCACTGGTGCTTTTTATTGCTTCTATCGGTACGTTTGCAGGAAGTTTCAAGCTGTATAAAAAATATAACACAAGTATAAAAGAAAAATGAGAAATCTTATAGGAAGTTAGCAGTTTTGTTCGGGTTTCATTGTCTTAACGATCTTCCTTAATCAAACCAGATTTTTCATTGATCTTATCAACTGACAATGCTTCATTATAGAGGTATCCCTGTGCAAGAGTACACCCGTTTTCTATCAGGAACATTTCTTGTTCTTTTGTCTCAATACCTTCAGCCAGCACTTCAATACCTAAATCTTTTGCAAGATTGATAATGGTCTTTGTGATGATCTTGTCATTTTCATCATATGGAATATCATCTATAAACGATTTGTCAATTTTCAGTTTTTTGATCGGAAGTTTTTTAAGATAAGATAACGATGAATATCCTGTACCAAAATCATCCAGACTGATATTGATACCAAGTGAATCGATCTTGTCGAGAACATATATAGCTTCATTCACATCATCAATAATAAAACTTTCAATTATTTCAAACTCAATCCAGCTCGGGTCACATTTGGTTTGCTTCAAAAGTTTTGTGATATAAGGTAAGAATTCAGGATCTTTTAATTGCTTTGTTGAAATATTGATAGATATTTTTTCATACTCCAGACTCATCTCTTTCCATGAGACAGCCTGTAAAAAGACCTTTTCCAATACTTTTTTTCCAATGTCTATGATAAGACCTGTCTGCTCTATAATAGATATGAAGTCAGACGGATATATCACTGTACCATCGTATTCTATACATCGTAGTAATGCTTCATAACCTACGATATTGCGGCTTCTAAGATCTATGAGTGGCTGGTAGTACATTGTGAATGCATCATTTTCCATTGATTCTCTCAGTTTTGTTTCACGAATTACTCTATCATGCGCCTTTTTTGTCATGGTCTTTGTATAAAAGCTGTATGTACTTCTTCCGTTTGCTTTTGCTTTATACATAGCTGCATCGGCATTTTTCAGCAGCTCCAAATGTGTGCTTCCATTCTCCGGATAGATACTGATTCCGATACTTGCACCGCAGTATAATTTTCTATGTTCATACATATAAGGTTCTTGGAGTTTTTCGATGATCTTAAGAACTATATCCACAATTTCGTTTTCACTGTTCATCTTTTCTAAAATAATCGTGAACTCATCACCACCGAATCTTGAAACAGTATCAGTTTTTCTTACTATGCTGAGCAGTCTATGCGCACACTCTTTTAAAATATAATCTCCTGCATGATGTCCTATGGAGTCATTGATCTCTTTAAAATGGTCCAGATCAATAAACATCAATGCCACCTGTTCATTGTCACGTTTAGCGATCTCCATGGAGTGATTCAACCTGTCTAAGAATAGTACTCTATTGGGAAGTGATGTCAAAGCATCATAATGTGCCCGATAATCAAGTTCATTCTTTTGTTCTTCCAAAACCTTTTGTGTGTGTAAATGCTCTGTTATACTGTGCCCCAATTCTACGATGGCATACACTTCATTCTCTTTATTGTACAGTGGTGTAGTTGTGAACTCAATAAACTTTTCTTCCCCTGATGGGTCAACATGTTTATGTACTCTTTGATGACTTTTTTTCTGCTCAAAAGTATCTATGAGCATACACGGGTGCTGTTCACTCTCGCAGGGATTATCTTGATTATGGGATAATTCATAACATTTTGGGTGCAGTGGATCTTTGATAATGCCTTTATCACTAAAATACTTGGCAGCATCATTAGCCAATAGCACATTATAATCTTTATCAATCACCATGACAGATTGATCTATACTATTGATCACATTTTGTAAAAAGATATGCTGTTCTTCCAATTCGCTGCTTTTTTGATCAAGCTCTTTAGCGAGAAGTTCATTTTTCAAAAAGGTTTTTTCTTTAATATGCTTTGAATTGATCAACTGCATGACCAAATAGATACCAGTAATGATCAAAGAGATAAAGATCAGTATGGCATTATGGAAAAAGTGTATATGATTAAGATCTATCTTGTCCAATGGGTAGAATAAAATAAAATACCCCATATTATTCCCATTTACATCTTTTTGTATGTATTTTGTGATGAACCTATTATTCTTTTGATCTGCAATATATGAATTCTCATCCGAGATAAGTTTTTCAATTCCGAAGTTTTTTATATATTGCTGATTTGATTTTGAAGCATTAATGTTTGCTATATAATAATCATCTAAAAACATTTTTGTAAAGGGTTTTTGGATCTGATCTTTATAGCTTTTATCGACAAGTAATACTAATTCAAATCCATTTTTCAATAATTGCATAGAAACGGAATTAAATTTTGAGATCACTTCAATGGTACCTAAGAATTTCGATTCTTTATATATGGGAACCATCGCTTTAAATGACATATCAAAAATGCCGGTACTGATAGTTGATCTTATTTTTGGATCACGGATCATTTGAACGATATCTTTACGTACTCCTGTTAGATCATCTCCATGTTTTTCTGTCCAGCTTCTATAGAGACTTATCCCTTTGTTGTTAGAGATTTGGATTCCCACATTTTTATACTCGGTATTAAGATGTAAATTATCAGTAAATCTATCGAGCTTGACGTCTATTGCATCGCCTGTATCAAGCATCTCCACAAATCTTGGATCATTGGCCAATGACAATGCAATAAACAGCACTGACTCTTCTTTCGCATTAATATATGATTGGGTTGTAAATTGTATTTCTTTTGCGATTTGGGTATATTCTTGGTTGATGAGCTCATTTGTACGGATCTTAAGTATTGAATGGATTATCAAAAGAAAAACAATGAGTCCCAGTATAGTAAATATTATATTTTTTTTACTCGGTTGATCAAAACTCATTTGTATACCCATGTTAATTGAATTCGAGCGATATCCCCTGTATTATCCAGTACCGATTGTGCATCACTGTTATATGGCGCGTATGCATTTGCAAAAGTATAGTTAAAATCGATCCTGTTCACACCTTTGATCTTATATGAAAGTCCAATGGTGGTATTTTTAAAAATTCGCTCCTTTAAACTTACATTTTGCATTCTATGATACTCATCATACCTTGCAATTGCTTCAATATTGTAGATAAATGGATAAGCCGCAGAAATATAATAACCGTAAGCTACATTATCATTATCGGCTTCTATCTCAAATTGCCAGGTGTTCTCCGAAGGGATAGGGTTTATGTCTTTGGCACCTGTGAAGATCATACCTTTGCCTCTCATATACTCACTCTCTACTCTTAGTGATCCGTCATAATAGGTCATGCCTATACCGTATCTTATCCTATCATAGAGTTCATTCAAGAGTTTTCTTTTTCCCTGTTGATACCAACCGTAAAATTTAAACGACTCTGTATTGTATCCTTTGATCTTCCCAAGTATCTTTTCATATGCGGCATAAAGATAGTGAGTAGGATGTGAGTCGTTTATATTGTCCATCTGTATCCCTGCACCAAGACCATACATATAGGCATAAGTGAATGAATCTGTCTGATTGAAATTGATATGTTGAAAAAGTTTTACACCACTATCTCTATAGGTCCCTAAAGAGTGGGACGGTTCACCTAGATAGGTTGTGCCGTTCAGTGATCCGGGAGAGATATATCTTTCAAGCATCAGTTGATCACTGACAGCTGAAAATGCTATGAATGGAGAGAGAAACATTGGCATGAGTCCCTCTTCACTACCTGGATACTTATACTGCCCTATTCTCACATTAAAAGGTAAATACCTGAAAGTGACCGAGAGATCTGTCAGATAACTGTGCTGTTTATAACCTGCAGGTTCTGTCACACCGTTTTTACCGAACTCTGTGAGTATAAAGTAATTGATCTTATTGTCTTTATCGAGCCTACCTCTTAAGCCTGCTCTTAATCGTGCGAGTGTGAATGTTTCCTGTTCTTGTAGATCTGGTCTATTTAATGAAAAGGGGGTTTTATTGATACCGTTAACTTCATAGATGTTACCCAGATTGTGCGTATATCTCAATTGTCCAAAACCCCATAGGTCATGGTCCTTTTCATCAGCCTTTTGAGTACCCTGTATCATTAGCCAATCGGCACTATATAGATATGATGCAGATAATAATAAGAAAATAAGTTTTATCATAAATAATTATATCATTTTATCTTTTTTTGATAATTAATATATTTACTGTTCAAATCACTATGATATCTTTATCATGATTCTGCCTTACCACTAAAATAAATATTCATAGAGGGGGAGGAGTATCTATTTCCCCTTTAGTCCTGTTACCTGAAGTATGGCATTAGATGCTTTGGCATTATCGACTGGTGCTTCAAACATATCGTAAGTAATACCGCCCACCACTATCTTCACGTTAGAAAGATCTGATTCTGAAATTGGATCTATGTAGACCACTTCTACAAGGTTCAAATTTACAAATACTGCTGCAGGCTGCCTACCTTGATGTTCAAAACATTGTATAAAACTCATTTGTTATCCTTTTTAGTTAATTATTTTATTATACTTCTCTATGCCTTTTAGATGTCTTGTGGTCTAATCACTTCATAAAAGCATCTAATGCTTTATCATTAGCTTCCATTTTGCTATTGGCTGTCTCAACTGCCTGTTTGGAATCCACTCTAGCATTGACATGACTATTGAGATTAGAACCTGAGGTTTGAATCGTATTAGCAATATTTTGTGTTTCTATACGTTCTTTATAGGCATTCATAGGTGTATCAAGATAGGTTTTCGTAGGTGTTTCAGCAGTCTCTGTCTGGTATTCTTGTGTATCTTTATCGTATGTAAAAACAAGAAGTAGTGCCAGGATGACAAAAAGAAGGATTGCGATCTTTTTCATGAGTATTCCTTTAATATGAAATAACTTCTATCACATATAATTGTATCTATTCTAAACTTTTTCTCTACCCTTAAAATAAGATCTTATAAACCAAACTAAAACAATAATGATAAATACAAGTCCTATAAAATGTTCGATCCTTTCTATTTTACCAATAAGCTGTTCTGCTCCTGTGCCTAGTATATATCCTAATGAAATGCCTGACACACTCCAAATTATGATACCCAGTGTATTAAAAAGTGTAAATTTTATATGAGAAAATTCGTAAGTACCCAGTGTTGCAGGAAAAAGAATCGCACCACTATAAACAAACCGCGCACTAAATGCCAGCCAAGTTCCGCGTTTTTTTACAGCATGTTCAAGCTTTTTTATCTTTTGTTGTAATGAAGGAAATCTGTTTAGTATATTTTGACAATAACATCTTCCTGCAAAGTACCAAAACTGATCACCTATGAGTGCTCCAAATATAGCTACAGGAATAGTCTCTTTTAAAGACAACATCCCAAGATAACACAAAACACCAGAGACAATGATCATAATTGTCCCTTCGGTCATCATGCCAAAAAATACGATCCACAACCCATAATGAGATACAAGTGAAGTAACTTCTTCCAACATACTTTTTATCCTTATTTTGTCATTATACTCAATTGTACAGTGTAATAAAATATACATTCGCTTTATGGGTAAAAGGAAAAAGTTTTCAGTTCGCAGGTATATCCCTTGTATTATAATATGATACCAGGGATCCAAATAGGAGAAATAGATGAATAAAACTGTGTTTTTAGGTGTATTGCTAACTATACTCAGCAGTGCAGACACTATCAAAGAGATCGAGAAGACCTGCAACGCAGGTGATGCAAAGAGCTGCAAAATAATGGGTGATCTTACCCGTGCGGGCCTTGGAGTTGATAAAGATAAGGCTAAAGCAGAATACTACTATGACAGGGCTTGTTTTGATGGAAACAAGGATGCATGTAAAGAACTTGAAATTATGAAAGAGGATGAAAGTAAAAGTATTTAGTTCACACTTATTTCACACAATAAGCCTATACTGTTATTAAGAAAGGCATAAAGACATTCTCCCTTTTTCATAGTTATGGCTTTCTAGGTAACTTTGTAATTTAATCTAGTACCCCTTCCCTAAACTTCCTTATGGGTACGCTCCCTTAAATTGTCCAAAACATAAGTTACCTTCTCATTCAAACTTTTACATTTAATGTTTATTTCATCTGTTTATATAATTGATAGGATATAAAGAAATTCAAGCTACTCAAAAGGCACGATAGTTGGTAATTATGCGGTTGGACAAGGACGCGGAGTGTTTAATCAAGGAATACCCATCAACTATCGTGCCATATGAATAGCTCTTGCAAGAATGTATTGTTGTGTTGATTGTGTAACCTGGCGCTCTTCTCATGTACTATCAAGTAATAGTATCAAAGATCCATGGCTTTCTGACCCTGCCTTACGACAAGTGTAGCTTTTAACAATTTAGTATACTGATATTGTATTAATCTATTACTATAAATATCTAGAATTTATTATATTTATTTTATAAGTTAATTTTCTGCAAAATATTTGCACTAGTATTTTCAGATAGAGTTAACCTCTTAATTTAAGGGTTGGCCTCCATCTTTTAATATTTTACTGCTCTTGAAGTTTTTTAGCCATTTTACATCCTTCTTCAGAACCATATTTGCACGCTTTATCGTAGTATTCAATGGCTTTTGTAATGTCTTTTTCCAGTACTTCGCCTTTTTCATATTTCATCGCTACTGAAAAACATCCATAATAATCTTTGGCATCGTTACAGTCATCCATGAAATCCTGTACTATCTCCATCGGACTTGATTCATCGCTGAACTCATCAAGATCATCATTCTCCTCTGCTATCGCTGACATAGTCATTCCGAGCAAAAGAATTCCTGCAAATAATAACTTTTTCATTCTTTTCCTTTTGTATTTAATTTTATAAGTAAAAATAATATCATTACTACCCTTAATACTGTTTTGCTTTCTATGACAATTTGACATACTTTTACACTATACTTTATTTTTGTGTAAAAATACTATCATGAAAAATACATCAAAAGAACTGCTTGAAACAGTCAGTAAGCATTGCTATAATCAACTTACACTCTACAGGTTCAACACCACAACACTGCAGGTGAGTGACAAATACAGAGAAGGAAGATTGACGGCACTGGAGTATCTTACTGAACTCTCTTATTATTATCTGCAAGAGGAAAAGAGTATAGAGAAACAGTTCAAGGAACAGATCAGTAAACAGCTGACACGTTACTCCTGCCTAGATGATACGGAGTATAAACGCGGACTGTATGATGCATTAAATGAAGTATTGCATCTATAGCTTAGTAGCCTATGTGACAAGTAGTATCCAAGCAGTTCCTATTGTGAGGAATACTACTGTATTGAGCAGGGTTATAATGCCGCCAATCCTATATATCTCCCCTGCTTCTATGTAACCGCTGCCTATATAGATCACGTTTGCA
>DATCTA010000209.1:0-6918 GCA_036568165.1 Sulfurovum sp. | reverse complement strand
AAAAAGAGTGCTCTCTTCCAAGTGATGTACCCTTCTTTGCGCTTGGCGACTTTACTTTTGAAATGTATGCACCGGAGGATTGTCCTATGTGTAAAGAGGGAAGTACCGCCATTAAACCAGGCAGCAAAGGCTAGTCCCTGGCTTTATAGCTTATCTCTCCACCCATAAGATCATCATGAATGTTTCATGATGATCAAGTGTCTGATATTCTCCACACAACAGCACATATCTCTACATCGATATCACTCTTTCGTGGTTTGACGCTGAATGTCTCTATTTCGCAATTATCTACACTGTATTTTTCATTTAATGCATCAATTTTATCTTCAAGTTCATATTCCAAAGCTTGGATCTGCTGTTCAATCATCTCTATTCTCTCTTCAGCTCTCCCCATCTCTCCACGCTCTTTAAGGATCCTACCCCCTTTGCTTACAGCACGTCCTATCTTTGTCGGCGTTGTACGTCCAAACAAGGCACCAAGAACAGCGATACCTGCTTCTATCATGGAGCCTGTGGAGTCTGCTGCTTCTTTCTCTGCCCGTTCATTTGCACGGGAAAGCCTATCTAGAAGCACTTTTTCTTTTTTGCCATACTGCATTTGAAGTTTTTCTATTTCGCTCTCTTTCTTCTCATTGAGATCATCCTGCAAACGGACCATGAAGTCTGAACGTGACTCCTCTGCTTTAGACTCCAGCTTTGCCGAGCTGCAGCGAAACAGTTCCAAGTTCTGCTGACGATAGAGTGTCTCTGCTAATTCTCTTGCCGCTTTTGCCAGTCTTTTATCTTCCAAAATGACCTCAGGAAGATGATGGAATTTCGCATTTGAGGGAGCAGTAGAAGGGAACCTATCAAATCCAAGTTCTTCTTCTATAGCATCTTCCCATGCAATGTGCTGCTCTTTGGCGTCAAGAGGGAGATAAAGTTCAAGCACCCTGTCTATGTCAATACCCCTTCTCTGCTCATAGAAATGTACTTTTGCCTTTGCTCCCAAAGTACCCCTATATATATTTTGCTGTGAAGGATCGGGTTCAAAATATTGCGGGATCGAAGCATCGATATTTTGATAGCTTTGCAATGATGATGTCTCTTTCACCATACTTTCTACAGATCTGCTTTCCACATTTTTCAGATTCTTTTTCTCTTGCATAAGAACTGCTATCTCATTTTTATTGAGAGGTCCTTTAAGATAACTCATCACCCATCGGGTAGTAAAGAGCCTTATATCATCCAAATGCGCGCTTTTGAGGAAGAAAGTTCTTTTTTGAAGGTTGGCGAGTATAGTTTTGATCTCACTCTTATCAAAACTTGAACCTGTCTTACCCCCCAGACCATCTATCACTCTCTCTATATCCTGAGCTGTCTGCAATCTTCCGATAAACCATGTTCCTATATTGGAGAGCCCTTTATAGTCCAGGTCCACTGGGTTTTGTGTGCTCAGTACTACACCCACCCCAAAGGCCCTTGCCTGCTTAAGAAGCATGAGCATGAGCTCCTTGCTAGGAGGATTCTTTGTCGGAGGAAAGAAACCGAATATCTCATCCATATAAAGCAGTGTTTTGAGTGCAGAGGTGCCGCTTTGTCTTCGCATCCATGCAATATATTTGTTTAGAAGCAGCGTAACGAAGAACATACGCTCATCATCATTAAGATGAGAGATAGAGAAGATAACTACTTTGGCTTTGCCGTTTTCATCATAGAGTAGCTTCTGTATATCCAGACTCTCACCCAGCATCCAGAGTGAAAAACTTGGACTTGCTAAGAGCGTATTGAACTTCGTTGCCAATTTGAAGCGTTCGCCCTGCGGATAAAAATCATCCAAAGGCAATACACCGATCTTTTGAAAAGGAGGGGTAAGTATCTTGCCTATGATAGCTTCGATACTAAGATCTTCATCTGCCAACCATGATTTGGTAATGATCTGAGCAAGAAGGATATACTCTTTTGACTCTAAAGGATCCGCATTGATCCCTATCAAAGAGAGCAAAGAGGTCGTTGTGCTTTTCAGGTATGAAGCAAAAGTGTCACCATCTTCAAGAATCTGAGGAGGAGGGACCTCCAGTGAGCTCATCACATTGACAGGAACTCCTGCAGAGCTTCCGGGTGTATAGATGGTTTTTTGGACATCATGAAACTTTTGTACACGATCACTGCCCTGTCCCCAGCTCTCCAAACCCTCTTTCCATTCAGTTGAGATCTTTGTGGCATACGCTTTGAGATCCGCCTCTTTGGATTTTGCTTCATCTGCGATCCATGGCTCAAAAGAGGAGGAAGAAAAGCTTGGGTCTGTCAGGCATAGATTTCCCATATCTCCTTTGGGGTCTATGATGATCGAAGGGATATTATCGATAACCGCCTCTTCGATGAGGGCTATACCCAGCCCTGTCTTTCCAGAGCCGGTCATTCCTATGATCGCAGCATGTGTTGTAAAGTTCTTATTTTTAAGCAGTGTCAGTGCATCTGTGGCTTCCATACTCTGCTTATCAACATCTTTTCCTAGATAAAAAAGACCCAGTTTTTCATATATCTCTTGCATTCCATGATCCTTCATGTAAAAATAGATAGTAACTATTTTAGCAAAAATTTATTTAGTTCGTTGAATTATTTCGTTAGAGTACTTGTGGTATTGGTATCCGTTGTCTGTGCCGTTTTTTTCTTATCGCCGGGCTTACTAATCCCTTGTAGCATAAAGCTGATAGGCTCTTTATCTTTTTGCTCTATCAGCACTAATATCTTGTCTTTTTCATGGTAGACATCAAAGAGCTTTATATCAGCCATGACCAGGTCCACCTCTGCTCTGTCATCTGTGTTCAAAGGCAGAGTATAACCGTTCCCTTCTATCCGTGCGAGTGTTCTGTCTTTTTTAAGTACGATCCAACAGACTTTTGCCGAAGGCAATGCATAGAGGGAATTTCTCGTCTCTTCGATACAGACTCTGCTGAACTCATCTTTTTCGATCGTGATATTTCCATCTGAACCCATAAGGTCCAGATATAATACTTTGGTCGCTTTGGTCGTCTTCTTGGATGCTTCCAAATGTTCTGCAAGATGTTCATTAGAGTCTTGCATCATATCTACTGCAGAGAAGAGTGCCACTATGACTATACCCATAAGTGCAATGGAGATCAATACTTCCAGGAGGGTAAATGCTTTACGCATAAACATGCTTTCTAGCCGTCCATCAATCCGACACGGATGGCTTCTTCATAACTCGTTTCTCCTGCCAAAAGCAAATCTTTGAGTTTGTCAGAAATGGTCCTCATCCCTTCTTTTTTCATCGCTTCTCTTATCTGATGATCATTATAACCGTCTTTCATCATCTCTTTTACTTTGTTATCAATGATAAAAAGTTCGCCAATGGCCTGTCTGCCTTTATACCCTGTAAAATCACACTCTGGACACCCTACTGCTTTAAAATAGAGTTTGTCTTCAGGTACGTTTATCTCCTGAGCGATCCCAGGTGCAAGTTTCGCCTCTTTTTTACAATGCAGACAAAGCTTTCGGGTCAGCCTCTGTGCCAATACCCCCAGCAAAGTAGATGAAACAAGAAAGTTTGCTATACCCATATCCATCAAACGGCTTAACGCAGAAGTAGCGTCATTGGTATGCAGAGTCGAGAGCAAGAGGTGACCCGTCAATGCCGAACGCAGTGCGATCTCGGCCGTTTCACTGTCACGTATCTCTCCGACCATGATAATATCAGGGTCCTGCCTGAGGATGGAACGCAGTCCAGCAGCAAAAGTGAGCCCTACTTTGGAATTGACCTGTATTTGGGAAATATTATCCGCATTGTACTCCACTGGATCCTCTACGGTTATGATATTCTTATCCGGTGTTGAGATATGCTGCAGGCAGGCATGAAGCGTTGTTGATTTACCTGATCCTGTCGGCCCGGTCACCAGTATCATGCCGTGTGCGTGGTTGAGCAGTTTATAAAGATCTTTCGTGATCTCGTCTGCAAAACCCAAAGACTCCAGTGTAGGGATATGCTCCGTTTGGGAGAGTATCCTCATTACGACCCTTTCACCGTGATAGGTCGGCAAGATGGAAACCCTGACATCGATGCTCTTCCCAGAGATCGCCAACTGGGTACGTCCATCCTGCGGTACTCTTTTTTCTGAGATATCGAGGTTTGAAATGACTTTGATACGGTTGATGACCAAGGTGACGATGCTTTTATCAAGATCAAGATGTTTTTTGAGTGCGCCGTCTATACGCAGACGTACTTCTCCCTTTCTCTCTCCGCTCTCTATATGGATATCGCTCGCCCCTTTTTGCAGTGCTTGGAAAAAGAGTGAATTTACCAGTTTGATGATCGGTGCGGACTCCTCCCCTGAGAGCAGGTCTTGAGAGTTACGGATAAACTCCAAAAGATCGGATTCTACTTCGATGAGCTCTTCGGAAGTAGTTGACATGTCTTCGAACTCTGTTCCGGTCTGGATCTCCAGGAATTTATTTTTTAATCTCTCAAAACTCTGTGCATCTACGATGACCACCGGATAATCGATCGGGAGCTTTGAGAGGTAGTTCAATGCATCTGCAAGTCTCTCTTCTTTCACGATGCATCTTTTTTCCTCATCGACCATCGAAAAAAGCAACGAGTGCTTGAGTGCCAACTTATGGTTGGTACCCTCTTCCCAGAGAGGGTCAAGATTTACATCCTGAAGGCGGGGGAAATGCATCATATATCCCCTTCCAAGATACTCAGGTTATACTGATGAGATGATTGGGGTGACCGTTTGATCCTGTTGCTTGCAGGAGAGACCGGTTCAGAGGCAGAAACACCGGTTTTTTCTTCCAGTGATTTTTTGAATAATGTGTTGTATCTTCCCTGCACCTCATCAAGTTCTGAAAGCATCGCTTTTAGCCTTTGAAGGTCATCGCTCTTTCTTACGATATAAGGGGTCAGATAGATCACTACGTTCTGCTCACGTTCTACGTCAGAAGTGTGGGTAAACAAAGTCTCACCTAAGATCGGTATGTCACCCAGGAAAGGAACTTTGGATTCTCCTACCCCACCTACTTTTTTGATCAGACCACCAAGGATGATCATCTCCCCGTTGTTCACGATCGCATGGGTCTTGACCGTTCTTTTTGTGGTGGTTGGTCTGTCTGCCTGCTGCTCTGATGATGGGTCCACATCTTCAAGGACCGTTTCGACTTCCAAGGTCACTTTGTTATTGCTAGAGAGTCTTGGTTTTACTTTCAAGGTAAGCCCGATATCTTCCCTGGAGTAGTTATTGACCACATTGGAGACTCCCGTAGTAGACTGCTGTGCCTGTGTCAGGATGGATCTGGTCTGCCCAACGTAGATCTCTGCTTCTTTGTTGTTCGTACAGAGAACAGAAGGCTCGCTCAATATCTGGGCTGCACCGTTCTGCTCCAAGAGATCGAGTGTTGCACCCAGGGCAAATACCTTATCCGTCGCATCGAATTTAAAGGCTGGATCACTGGAATAAATAGGGTTTCCATTTGGGTCAAAACCTTCAAACGTCTCTGTATTGCTATTCAAAAAGCCTAAAAGAGCAGGAGACATCTGCAGTGCCGAAGCACCCATATTCCCAGCCAATGTATACAGACCGCTGGAGGTGATCGCCCCTCCGTTGAACCCATATTTCAAACCGATCTGTTGGGCCATGTTGTTATTAACCTCAACGATCTTCGCTTTGACATATACCTGTACTTTAGGGATATCGATCTTTCTGATCGTCTCTTGGATGTTCTTCATCTGTTCTGGTGTAGCAAGAAGAATCAATGCATTTCTTTCGATATCAGAGACCACCATCGCCTTACTTGGCGGTGCGTCACCCTTTTGCGGTGTTTTTATCTCTACATTGTTCATCTGTGATATCAATTTGCTCATGATCTGTTCCATCTCTTCCACATTTGAGTTCTTAAGACGGATCACATACATCTTCTGTGTAGCACTCTCACCCTTGATATCCAGCTGCTTGATGTATTTGATCATACGGTTGTTGTTCTCAGTGGTACCTACGACGATAATGGAGTTGGTTGCATCATCCTTGAAGATATCGACCTTTTCACTCTCAATGGTCTGCGGGAAGATCTTCTTTGCCATGTTCTGGGCATTGGCATAGACATCTTTCACCAAAGAGTTTTTCAGCTTGATCACGACTGATTTTTTTTCACCTGTTGTTTCAACTGCCTTGATCACTTTTGAAATCGACTGCAACGTTCTTGGGTCTGCCGTTACAGAGATTACATTGTTCTCTTTGAATGAGATCACTGTGGCATTTTTATGCAGCAGCGGTTTTATCTTTGCACGAAGTACGGCAGCATTGGTATTTTTCAAAGGGAACATGACCGTTTTCATCGTCTCGCCTTCAATACTGCTGCTAACCTCCAGACCTTCTCCCGGGGCATTGGTACCTTTAACGATCTTATAGTACTCGCCCTGGTCAATGATCGTTAAGCCCTGTCCGCCAAGTATGGAGTTTGCCAAAGAGAAGAGAGCGCTTTTCTTGATAGGCTTGGTCGATACAAAATTGATCTTTCCTTTGAGGTCGGCTTCTATCAAAATATTCTTCTGTGTGATCTTTGAAACCATCTCTACAAAATCTTTTACACTCAGATCGCGGAAATTCACATCCACAGTCTCCTCCTGTGCCTGTAGCCCTAGAGACAATACCAACCATAAGCCAAAAATTATTTTAGTTAACTTCATATTCCAACTCCATTTCTTCTTTACCTCTTTGAATGACCAATGTCATATTATCCATATCTGAAAGATTTTTATAAATATCCATAGCAGCATTATAGCTATCGATCTGTTGCCCATTAACCGTCTTGATGACATCGCCTCTCCGCACGCCAAGTTTCTCAAAAAGTGATCCTTTTCGAATGAATGAGATGCTAAAACCGGTCAGTTTATTGCCTTGCTTTATCTCTTTGACGCCGATG
>DATCTA010000208.1:0-9176 GCA_036568165.1 Sulfurovum sp. | reverse complement strand
ATAGGTGTCTGATAAAACCTTGATCTTATCATCCAGCACTTTGATCTGGGCCTTCTTGTCAGCAAGTATTTTTTTGTACTTGTTTGATTCAGCGGTTAATTTATTATTTTCAATGTTCAGTGCATATATTTTTGCATCGTTCACATATGAACCTACCAAATATACCAACGGATAAGCCAAACTCAAAGAAACAGCTGCAAATGTTGAAATGATAAACTGCCCGCTTGCTCTATTGACAAATGAAGGCGGACGCGGATACGTCGTTAAGTTAACTAAAACACTATCATCTGCCATATAATCCAGTGAGCTTAAGAGCATTAGATATTGTAACTGATCCGTATACCACTCTTCACTTGTAATATGGTAGTTAAAGTTGAAATCTGATGAGTGTAGTCCCAAATAGTTTTGACTATAATCATCCAAACCGATAATTGGACCTCTTTCACTTCCTATGAACATCTGATCTATTGCATCAAGATTGAATGCTCTTTTTGCATAAATAATAATGTCGTTTATCGTAATAAAGACTTCAGCAAATATCTTCATGAAGTTTTGCTGATAATTATTATTGGTTGTTTTAAGGCCTTCGGATTCTAAAATCGAATAGAACTCTTTTTCATCTACTTTTTCACCGATGGATTCACAATATTTGTCATAGATCTGCTCTAAAGAGAACTCAATCGACTTGGAGTATAAATACTGTCCATTTTGATAGATCGTAACAAATGCATCTTTCTGGGTGAAATAGACAAAACAGTGTGTGTTATTGTCTTTGAGTATCTCTCTTGTATAAAGTGATCTATAAAGAAGAGGTGCAGGAACAATGAGATCTATATACTTCGTCTCTTCTTTGATAGGTAGATAATGTTCATCTAAAGCTTCAGGTTCAGCTACAAAGATATGAAATTCTCTCTCCTCTCCTCCGGTCTCAGTCTCAAATGAAGAGATTATATAGGTATTTGCCTGGTCAAGACCTAATTCTTCATAAGCTTTGATATCGATAATATCAGGAATGTCCTCATCTGGGATACTTCTACTTATATGTATAGTCGTACTAATAATCTCTTTATTGTTTATATAAGAGGTGATATAGTTTGAAGTATTATAAGTAAGCTTGTCTAAAGGTTTAAATACGTCATTTTTAAAAGCGTAGGCTCTGTCCGTATATGCGTTAAGAGTAACAACATTTTTAACAGTTGATTCTGATGAACTTTTTTTCGAAAACATTTTAAACTTCCTTGTATGTTGACCAATTATATATGTTATAATATTAAAACTTTCTTACAAAATATAAAAGTTTCCCAATATTATAACTTTTTTTAATTATTAATCTTTATTTTATCTCAAGTACCTCTATCCAACGCTTCTAGCTGTGTTTGTTTAATACAACCATCTATACTAAATAATGTATCCTAAGTCCTCTAATCCGTCTTTATTTTTACTCCATCCCTTTTTAACAGAGACATGAAGATCTAAAAATATCTTTTTACCTGAAAAGAGCTCCATCTTCTCTCTGGCAAGTTTACCTACACGTTTTATACCTACGCCTCTTTGCCCTACTATCATACCCTTTTGCGTATCCTTTTCAACAACGATAGTTGCATAGACCTTATCCAGATCCTCTGTCTCAATTATTTTCTCAATAGTGACATCACTTTCATAGGGTATTTCATCACTGAGGTTTTCAAAAATAGACTCACGGATCAATTCTTTGTAGATATCCCGTATAAGTTCTGTGGTCAAGAGCTCAGGATCATATAAAAAAGGAGAGTTTGGTAAATGTTTGCTTATTTCATCAAGAAACTGCTTTTTTCCGACTTTTTTGTTGACCGAAAAAGGAATGATCGCTTCAAAATGATCCTGATACTTCTGATACTCACCAAGCTTTGCCAGGATATCACCCTGTTTTGCATGGTCGATCTTAGTCAAGACAATGAGGTGCTTCACCCCTTTGGCCTCTGTTAGTTTCAAAAACTTCTCATACTCCGTAAGCTTGTCAGTAACCGGTGCAAGAAAAATGATAAGATCACTGTCGCCCATCGCCTTTAGCGCTTCATCAAGCATAAACTGGTTGAGTAACTTCTCTTTTTCATGGATACCCGGTGTATCTACAAAAATGATCTGTGTATCGCCATGCATGACTATGATATTCATACGTTTACGTGTAGCCTGCGCTTTTTTTGAGACCATGGCAAGTTTTTCTCCCGCAACATAGTTCAGCAAAGTACTTTTTCCTGCATTAGGTCTTCCTACAACAGCAACAAAACCCGCTTTTGTATCTACTGCTTCATTATCATGATCGAACATTTAACTTTCCTTTTAATAGTAGGTTCGCCTGCTAAATAAACAGACCGGCATCAAAAAACCTATAACCTTTATAATATATAATGGGTCGCATCTTCATCTTCAACGACCTTGCTTATCTTCTCTTCAACCAATGCTCTGTTTACAGTCACTTTTTCACCACTGTGTTCATTGGCACTAAAGCTGATCTCTTCAAGGATCTTTTCCATGACTGTATGTAGACGTCTTGCCCCTATATCTTCTGTCTTTTCATTTGCAAGCAGTGCATAGTGTGCAATAGCTCTGATCGCCTCTTCTTCAAAGATCAACTCTACACCTTCAACACGCATCAATGCTTCATACTGCCTGATAAGTGAATTTTTCGGTTCGGTCAAAATACGATAGAGGGTCTCTTCATCTAAACTGTTGAGCTCAACACGTAAAGGGAAGCGCCCTTGAAGTTCCGGCATAAGATCACTCGGTTTACTTACATGGAACGCACCTGCAGCAATAAAAAGTATATGGTCTGTATTGACCATGCCCAGTTTTGTATGTACAGTGGAGCCTTCAACAATAGGAAGAAGGTCTCTTTGGACACCCTCTTTGCTCGGATCTTGTCTGCTCTGCGAAGTAGAGCCTACAGCTACTTTATCGATCTCATCAAGAAAGACTATACCCCCCTTTTCTACCTTTTCAAGTGCCAGTGATTTGAGTTCTTCTTCATCAAGAAGCACTTCACTTGCTTCAGCTTCAAGTATTTTTTTTGCATCTTTGACACTTACCTCTTTTTGAGGACCCTTTTTACCCATTCCCCCTAAGACTTTTACGATAGACTCCTGTACCTGAATCATTTGTGGAGGAAGACCCTCTTCTGGCAAGGTTGGATTATTTGGCACTTCTACTTTCACTTTGAGATGGTCAAGTTCACCTTTGGCAAACTTCTCTTGCATTCTTATGAATGAGGCATCATACTCTGCTTTCTTTTGTTCACTTGCTCCAGCAGGAAGAGGGGGAAGAAGCTTCTCTATGATCTTGTTTTCTATATAGTTTTCTATCTTCTCTTTATTTTTTTCATTCTCATTTTCACGAACCAGTTTCATCGCAGTAGCTGCCAGATCACGTATCATAGACTCTACATCTCTTCCGACAAACCCCACTTCAGTGTATTTGCTGGCTTCAACTTTAATGAAAGGAAGATTCATCATTTTAGCAAGACGTCTTGCTATCTCAGTTTTACCTACACCAGTGCTACCTATCATAAGTATATTCTTAGGTGTAACATCGTGCTGCATCTCAGGAGAGAGCTGCATACGTCTATAACGGTTTCTAAGTGCTACAGCGATCGTCTTTTTGGCTTCATTTTGACCTATGACATATTTATCAAGATAGGCGACTATCTCTTTTGGAGTTAAATTGTCCAATACTATTCCTTACAGTTCTAAAATTTTAATATTTTTATTTGTATAGATACAAAGATCTCCTGCGACTTCAAGCGACTCCTGTACCAGCTTTCTTGGGTCCATATCTGTATGTTTATCCAAAGCACGGGCGGCTGAGATAGCATAATTTCCACCAGATCCGATCGCTGCAATCTTTCCATCTTCGGGTTCAACAACATCACCGTTCCCGGAAAGTATAAATATATGCTCTTGATTCAGTACGATCATCATCGCTTCAAGCTGACGCAGATGTTTGTCTTTTCTCCACATTTTGGAAAACCCTATCACAGACTTGAAAAGATCACCCCTTTTTTCAGCCAATATCCCTTCAAACATATCAAAGAGATTAAATGCATCTGCAGTACTTCCGGCAAACCCTGCCAAGACTTTTCCTTCATGAAGTGTACGTATCTTTGTTGCATTGCCTTTGAGTATCGTATCTCCGAATGTAACCTGGCCATCTCCACCTATAACAGCTTTTCCGTTAGCTTTATAACCCAGTATCGTAGTAGCGTCAAACATGACTATACACCTACAACTTCTACTTTTAGCATCGCATGTATCCCGTGACCCAGTTTGGCATCTACTTCATGTATACCTGTCGACTTCAATGCTTTTTTGAGATTGATATTTTTCTTATCGATCTCTATATTTAACTGATCCTCTATGGCTTGAGAGATATCTCCGTTTCCGACTGACCCTTTTATACCTACAGGGGCCAAAGGCTTTTCTATTTTCACTGTTGCAGCTTCAAGTGTTATTTTTTCTGCTTCCAGCCGTGCCAATTCATCTCTTAAATTTCTTGCCATCTCTTCCTGGTCTGCTTTCCACTTTTCAACGACATCCGGAGTTGCCAATTTTGCCAATCCTTTACCTATAAGAAAATTCTGTCCGTAGCCGTCTTTTACTTCTTTTATCTCACCTGCTTTACCCAGTGCTTTTACATCTTTGATTAATAATACTTTCATTGATTTATTCCTTATTGTGCTAGATACTGTTATAATTTTAACAAAGTTTTATTAGACATCTGTTAAAAGTCACAGATCCGCCATTTAAAGTATTTGCTTAAGTGTAATGATAGTACTATAAATAAGATAACAAAAGGAGATAGCAATGAAGCTTTTAAACTTTTCTCTTTTTATACTATTTTTTTCACTTCAGGGATGTTCAACCAAGGAAGCTGCTCCAGCAACACATAGTGAGCAATCCCAAACTCAAATGACGATCTCTGGTGACTCCGCAGAAGATAGCTCTACAACCACAGAAACACAAACAGATGAATTCAGTGACGAATTTGAAGAAGAGTTTGCAGAAAAAGAAACAAATGATACCTTCGATCCGCTAAGTGGGTACAATAGAGCGATGACCTCTTTTAATGATCAGATTATCATCTATGGCTTAACACCTTTATCTAAAGCATATGCTGCCATTTTACCTCAGCCACTTCGTTTAGGTATCTCCAATTTTGTGCATAATATACAGTTTCCTATCCGTTTCGCCAATAACCTTTTACAGGGCAAGTTCAAGAACTCTGCTGATGAGCTGGGAAGATTCATGGTCAACTCAACTGTTGGTCTAGGTGGGCTTATGGACCCTGCAGAACATCATATGGGCGTTCACCCGCATGAAGAAGATTTTGGTCAGACATTAGGTCACTACGGAGTGGGGTCAGGTTTCCACGTCGTTATTCCATTCATCGGGCCATCAAACGTAAGAGACATTGTTGGTATCACAGCTGATGGAGTCCTTTCTCCGCTTGTAAATTTCAGAGGACTGGATAATTATAAAATACCTGACAACATTGAACAGACTATCGGTATCTATGCGATACATCTGATTAACAAGACATCTCTACATTTGGGAGAATACGAAGACCTTAGAAAAGATGCTGTGGATCTCTATCCATTCTTGAGAGATATCTATGAACAAAAAAGAGATTCTGAGATAGCCGAATAATAAAAAAGGAAAATATTATGTTACGAAAGATCATTTTAGTACTCTCGCTGTCCGTCATATCACTTTGTGCTTTGGAAGAGCAGAATATTCAAAATGTCATGGACAGCAAAGTGAGACAGGTTCTGGATATATTGAAAAATAAATCACTCTCCCAACAGCAAAAAGACCAGAAGAATGTTCGTATCATCGACGATGTATTTGATTACACTACGATGGCACAGATCAGCCTGGGTAAAAGATGGAATACACTTTCACAAAATGAAAAAACACAATTTACGAAAGCGTTTGAAAGAAAAATAAAACATTCCTACCTGGATAAACTCAGACTCTACAATAATCAAACTGTAAATATCAAAAAGCTGCAAAAGGTTAAATCCAACCGTATCACCTTGGAGACTCAGGTCATAGGTATCGATGACACCTACAAAGTGATCTATCTGTTCTATAAGAAAAAACAGAACAATCAATGGTATATTTATGATGTAGAACTCGTAGGCGTGAGTATTATTCAGACTTACAGAAAACAGTTTTCAGAATTTTTAAAGACAAAATCGATCAAACAGCTTATAGATTCACTTTAAAAGATTCTATAAACAAGTACTTGACCATGTTAACAAGAAGATGAACCATGCTATATAATCTATATCAAAAACTGATACTTAAATATCCTTTATCAGTTTTATTAGTAGTTGTCAGCAGCATACTCATCTTTGGTATGAATGTTGCAAAACTGGAGATAGATGCTTCTTCTGAGACGCTTCTTCTGAAAGATGACAAAGATCTAGCCTTAACACGAACTGTGACCAAACGCTTTCAAACAAAAGACTTCCTTGTTCTTGCATATAAACCCAACAGTGAACTACTTTCAGTAGAAAGCCTCGATACTTTAAAGCGCATCGGCAATGATCTTGAAAAATTACCAAACGTAGAATCTGTAGATTCACTTATCAATGTACCATTGTTTTTTTCACCCATAAGGGATATGGATGATCTTATCAACGAAACAAGAACACTTCAAAATGATGATATCAACCTCACCATGGTTAAACAGGAATTTTTAACCAGTCCACTCTATAAAGACAGACTGGTAAACAAAGACTTTACAGTGGCTTCAATATTGATCCATTTGCACCAGGACCCTGAATATTACAGACTTTTGGAAAAGAGAAATGATTTACTTGAAAAACAGAAAGTCTCTTCACTTACAAAAAAAGAAAAAAAGGAGCTTCAAGAAATCACTAAAGCCTTTAAAAAACACAGGGATGAACAGCGTATCTTGGAAAATAAAAATATTGAAGAGATTCGATCTATCATCACAAAATATCAAGATAAAGCGACATTCTTTTTAGGCGGGGTGCAAATGATCTCCAATGACATCGTTGGATTTGTCAAAAATGACCTGCTTGTCTATGGTACCATTCTCATACTCATTCTTATTCTTGTTCTAGGTATTGTTTTTAAAAAACCAAGATGGGTAGTATTGCCGATCTTGATCTGTGCGCTTTCTGTTATTGCTATCACGAGCAGTTTGGGTTTTTTTGGATGGGAGATCACGGTCATCTCTTCAAACTTTATTGCCTTGCAGCTTATTATCACGATTTCCATCGTGTTACATCTTATAGTAAGATATGAAGAACTTTTGACCCTCTATCCACGCGCTTCATCAAAAAGGCTTATTTTACTTACTATCCTTACAAAAGCGACACCGACCTTCTTTGCCATTTTAACCACTATTGCAGGTTTTTCTACGCTTCTCTTTTCCCATATCCATCCGGTGATCAATCTGGGCTGGATGATGAGTGCAGGGATTTCATTGTCACTAATCATTTCATTTATCGTCTTTCCGACGGTAGTCATGCTGCTCAAGAAAACACCGGCTGTAGAAAGAAAAAAATCAGCTTTTTCATTGCCTTCTCTGACTGCCAAGATCGTACTGCATGATAAAAAAGCTATTTTTACCGTTACCTTTTTTGCCATTGTTTTTACTGTTACAGGTGCTTCACAACTCGTTGTGGAAAATAGTTTCATTAACTACTTCAAAAAAGATACAGAAATATACAGAGGCATGAAGATCATTGATCAGGAGCTGGGAGGTACGACCCCCCTGGATATCATACTCACATTAGCAGATGAAAACCTTACAGTGTCAGCTCATCCTGAGCCACAGGAAGATGCGCAAGATGAATTTGACTCATTTGAAGATGAGTTCAGTGCCGAAGAAAACCAGGATCAATACTGGTTTACCGATGAGAAGATCTCACTGATCAAAAAGGTCCATGATTATTTAACAGGTATCGAACAGATCGGAGAGGTGCAGTCTTTTGCTACGCTGCTAGATACAGGAAAGATACTCAATGAAAACAAAGACCTGGACAGTATAGATCTAGCTTTGATCTATCAGAAACTCCCTCAACAGTACAGGGAAGTGATACTAACACCCTATGTCAATATTGAACACAATCAGCTAAGGTTTTCAACACGTATCGTAGACTCCAATGAAACATTACGCAGGGATGCATTGCTCAAAAAGATCAAAGATGATTTAACAGGTAACATTGACCCGAATGTTGCAACCGTACAACTCTCAAATCTTATGGTACTTTACAACAATATGCTCCAATCCCTGTTCAATTCACAGATCACCATGATCGGTCTTGTTCTGCTCATTGTTTTTCTAATGTTCCTGATACTCTTCAGGTCAATGAAGCTTACACTTATAGCAATGATCGTCAATATTATTCCTATCGGTATGATCTTTGGATTTATGGGATGGTTCCAGATCCCTCTAGATATTATGACCATTACCATTGCAGCCATAGCAATGGGGATCGGTATCGATGATACCATTCACTATATACACCGCTTTGAAGCCGAATTTAAAAAAGACAACCTTTACTACTTCAGTATGCACAGATCAAATACAAGTATTGGGAAAGCCCTCTATTTTACGACACTTGTCATCGTTATCGGTTTTTCCATTTTGACCCTGTCAAACCTACTGCCGACCATCTATTTTGGTCTGCTTACTATGCTGGTCATGATCGCTGCGCTTATTTCAGATCTTATTTTATTACCTAAACTTCTGCTCCTGATTAAACCCTTCAAAAAAACGAAAATGACATAATTTCTGCTCATCATCTATGGATTAATATCCCCTATTATCGAATCGTAGCGTAAAACAACCTCTTTTAAGTGGTGGATAAAAGCTACTCAGTTATTGCCTAAAATATGACAATTTGACATAATTTTGCTTAATACTGGGGTAAACCAATAAAATATCAATTGCACACCATATTAAAAAGGAGAAGTGATGTTAAAAGCTGTCAAAGTTCGTTTGTATCCCAACAATGAACAGAAGCGGCTCATCGCTTCTCAGATCGGTGGAACGAGATATGTCTATAATCGTGCATTGGCCGTGCGAAAGTATGCCTACACAAAGTTTGGCATTAAAGTAGGGAAGTTTGCTCTTATTAACCATATTAAAAAGCTCAAATCAAG
>DATCTA010000207.1:0-5489 GCA_036568165.1 Sulfurovum sp. | reverse complement strand
AAAATTTCTTTTTTATGCGTTCTTACCGCATAAAGGGAAAGAGAGAAGTGCTGCACTAAATGAAGCCATGAACAATGGCTTCAATACTGTACTGTATGAAGCACCGCACCGTTTGGAAAAGCTTTTACATGAAATCATGATACTGGATGAAAGTAGAGAGCTTTTTTTGGCCAAAGAGATCAGCAAAAAGTTTCAAAGGTACTACAGGGGTACAGCAAGATCACTTCTTGAACAGATGAAAGAACAGACCATACGCGGTGAGTGGGTGGTCATTGTAAAAGCCCAAAAAACCATGGAGAAAAGTCTTGGTTTCAATGAGGTCCTAAATATGGATCTTCCCCCTAAAATAAAGGCTAAACTTCTTGCTCAGCTTAGTGATAAAAGTGTGAAAGATTGGTACAATGAACTCATACGATCTAATTAACACTGTAAAAGCAAAAAAAAGGTAAAATTTTCTCTATGATTATATACGGGAAACAAGTCTGTTTACATGCGTTAGAACAGCACTCAGAGAAAATAAAAACTGTCTACGTTGCCAAGAAAGGGATACTCCCTAAAGAACTGTTTCACAAATATCATGACAATATTAAATTTTTGGAAGAGAAGTGGGCACAGTCAATGAGTAAAGGTGGTAACCACCAGGGATTACTTGTTGAGATGGATGAGTTCGAGCAGAGCAGTCTAAGTGATATCAAGCTGAATGATTTTATCGTTGTGCTTGATGGTTTGACGGATGTCGGAAACATAGGAGCTATCGTACGGTCGGCATATGCGCTTGGTGCAGATGCAATCATCGCTGCAGGAGTGAAGCAGCTCAATTTTGCGGCTGTTGCACGTACTAGTTCCGGGGCTATGTTAGATATGCCTTTCATGATAGTTCCAAACATTTTGGATACATTCAATGAGCTCAAGCAAGTGGGATTTACCTTTTACGGTGCTTCGATGGATGGAGAAAGTGTGCAAGAGATGAGGTTTGACACAAAGAGAGTTCTCGTGTTAGGTAGTGAAGGCAAAGGACTTTCCAAAAAAGCGATAGACAAACTTGACCATAAGGTCTCAATAGAGATGAAGCATTCATTTGATTCATTGAATGTGAGTGCAGCAGCAGCGATTTTAATACATAGGATGGGTTATGCAATTAAATGAGATACTTGAAGAGAATAGTATAAAAAGTATCAGTCAGAAGACCAAGATCTCTGAAGACAATCTTGAAAATCTTTTGGCCAGGAATTTCGAAGTTTTAATGAAGACTAAAACTTTAGGGTTTATCTCTATTTTGGAACGAGAATATAAAGCTGATCTTTCCGCATTGAAAAAGGAGGCACTTGAATACTATGATACACATAAAGTGGAACACTCTGTCACTGTAGGCCTTCCTATTCAAGAAGATAAAAGAGGCAAATCAAAACTCTTTTTACTGGTTGTTGTGGCACTTCTAGGCTACGCCTCATGGTATTTCTTTACACAGTTTGATAAAGAACATTTGAGTACACTCATCCCCTTTATGGATGAGAAAATGATGGAAAACAATATCACGGTTGAGGATGGAGAAGCGAAAGAGGATCTTCCTATAGAGGATCTGAGTATCGCAAGTATGGCTACCAAAGAAGCGGAACTTGCTACAGAAGAGAACCTTGAAGAAAGTAGTGTAGAAGAGACCAATCAGAGCAATGTGCAAGAGAGTAATGAGACTCCTGAGTCGGTAAACCAGTTTTAATAAAAACTGATGATAGAAATGTTAAAAAATAAAATAATTTTAAAGCGAGAAAAGCATGTTTGATGAAATTCAATTTGATAAAATAAATAGATTGCCTAAGTATCTTTTTGCAGAGATTAATGAGTTGAAGATGCGTTTAAGACGTGAAGGCGAGGATATCATAGATTTTTCTATGGGTAATCCGGATGCACCCACGCCACAACCGATCATCGACAAGTTATGCGAAACGGCGCAACGTCCAAAAACACACGGTTACAGTGCAAGTAAGGGTATCTATAAACTTCGTTTGGCAATGAGTAAATGGTATAAGCGTAAGTATGGGGCAGATCTTGATCCTGATACCGAAGTGGTTGCAACCCTGGGGAGTAAAGAGGGGTATGTTCACCTTGTACAGGCGATCTCAAATCCAGGAGATGTTGCGATTGTACCGGACCCGACTTATCCTATCCACTCTCAGGCATTCATCCTTGCTGGTGCAAATGTGGAGAAGATGGAACTTGTGTTCAATGAAGATACTTTTGAAGTAGATGAAGATAAATTCATGGAGGATGTTGTAAATCACTTGGACAACTCTATTCCAAAAGCAAAGTTCTTAGTGGTCAACTTCCCGCATAATCCTAGTACGGCTACGGTTACACCTCAGTTTTATGAGAGACTGGTTGCATTGGCGAAAGAGAAACGTTTCTATATTATCTCTGACATTGCCTATGCGGATATCACTTTTGATGGCTATAAAACACCATCGATCATGGAAGTACCGGGTGCTAAAGATGTAGCGGTAGAGTCATACACACTTTCTAAGTCATATAATATGGCTGGATGGAGAGTTGGGTTCATCGTAGGAAATAAAAAACTCATCGGTGCACTTCAGAGCATCAAGTCATGGCTGGATTATGGTATGTTCACACCTATCCAAGTTGCTGCAACCGTAGCACTTGATGAGCATGGGTATATACCTGATGAGCAGATCATACCACGTTACAAAAAAAGACGTGATGTGATGATCGAAGCCTTTACCAATGCAGGTTGGCCATTGGCAAAACCGAAGGCTTCTATGTTCATCTGGGCGAAAATCCCAGAGATCGCAAGAGATATGGGGTCGCTGGAATTTGCAAAACAGCTTCTTCTGCATGCAGGTGTTGCGGTAAGCCCCGGTATAGGATTTGGTAAATACGGTGATGAGTATGTACGTATCGCATTGATCGAGAATGAAAACCGTATCCGTCAGGCTGCAAGAAACATCAAAAAGTTCTTGAAAGAACTGGAAGAGGCGAAAAAAAATGGTTAAAGTTGGAATTCTCGGGGTTGGTACTGTCGGTGCAAGTGTTGCAAAGATACTTGAAGAGAACGGTGACATTATCGAAGCGAGAGCCGGAAAAAAAATTGTCGTAAAATCAGGTGTAGTGAAAAACCTCTCAAAAGACAGAGGCGTAAATATCACATTAAGTGACAATCCATTGGATGTGGTCAATGACCCTGAGATTGATATTGTGATCGAATTGATGGGCGGTGTAGATGAGCCGTATGCACTTGTCAAAAAAGCACTGGAAAATGGTAAGGCGGTCGTGACCGCGAACAAAGCTCTTCTTGCATATCACCGTTATGAACTCCAGGAGATAGCCGGTGACCTGCCTTTGATGTATGAGGCAAGTACCGCTGGAGGTATACCGATCATAGGTGCCTTACGTAATGGTCTTTCTGCCAACCACATTGATTCTATCCAGGGTATCATGAACGGTACATGTAACTACATGCTGACCAAGATGATCAACGAAGGTGCACAGTATGATGAGATACTTAAAGAGGCACAAGAGCTTGGATATGCAGAGGCTGACCCTACATTTGATGTAGGCGGATTTGATGCGTCTCATAAATTACTTATTTTAGCCAGCATAGCCTATGGTTTAAATGCAAAACCTGAGGATATTCTCATAGAGGGGATTCAAAATATCACTCAAACAGATGTTACTTTTGCCAAAGAGTTCGGATATGAGATCAAACTGCTTGGGATTGCCAAAAAAGTAGGTAACGGTGTAGAACTAAGGGTACACGCCACAATGATACCTAAAGAGTCTATGATCGCAAAAGTGGATGGTGTGATGAATGCCGTTACAGTTGTGGGTGACCGTGTAGGTGAAACGATGTATTATGGACCGGGAGCAGGTGGCGATGCTACTGCTTCAGCGGTGATCGCAGATATCGTTGATATCGTACGTGGAAACCAGGGCCCTATGCTCGGGTACAAAAAAGGTCTGGAATCAGGTCTAAAGCTCCTGCCAAAAGAAGAGATCCGTTCACATTACTATCTGCGTATGAGCGTTGATGATAAAAAGGGAGTTCTCGCAGCAGTGACACAGCTTTTAAGCGACCTGGATATATCGATAGAAGCAATGATGCAAAACCCTGACAGTGATCATGATGCCTGTGTGGAGTTACTCTTTATCACGCATGAGTGTCAAGAGAAGATGATCCAGGAAGCGATCCTTGCTTTGGAGAAACTAGATGTGATCCACGGAAAAGTTGCGATGATAAGGATAGAACAGTAATGGCAAAAGATCACTATTTTGATATCACGGCTAAGTTGGACATGATGGAGATGAAAAATGCGATCATCATGGCCCAAAAAGAGATTGCTACACGATTTGATTTTAAAGGGGTGATCGCTGAGATTAACCTCAATGAAGCTGCAAAGACCTTGAGTCTCAGTTCTTCTACAGATGCTAAAATAGATGCACTCAAAGATGTATTGATCTCCAAGCTGATAAAGAGGGGTATCGCAGGAAAATCACTTGAAGAGGTGAAAACAGAAGGAATATCCGGCGGCAATACCAAAGTGATCTACCGTATTGTTGATACGATTGATAAAGACGAGGCAAAAAAGATCGTGAAAGCGATCAAGGATCTGAAATTAAAAGTGACACCGTCTATCCAGGGTGATGAAGTACGTGTTTCCGGTAAGAAGATTGATGATCTTCAGGCTGTGATCGCTGAAGTGAAGACTTTGGATTTGAAAGCACCGTTGGTCTTTGGGAATTTTAAATAGGGATTGAATTAATTTGATCTTTTTTGCATACTTCTATTGTATGCGGATTTAGATCTTGTTACTCTCTTTTTTTAGAAAAAAGAAGCAAAAAATCGTCGTGGCTCTCGAATCGCTCCGCTTTCAAGGGCGTTCGCCACGACAAAATTTATTAATTAAATGTGACTAGTCACATGAGCCGACTGCTGAAGTCAACTCAGCGTAGCGTAGTGAAGATGGACTTTGTTCATTTCACGTTCTATTATGAACAGTGTCCGCCGCCGCAGCATCCGCCTGAACTTGCTCTAGGTTTCATACTTACACCTATGTTGAAGTTTTGACCATCTTCATTAAGCTTGAATTCGTGTTTTTGGCAGAAGTTTTCATTCATATGATTTTGCATCTCTATCGCTTGTACGAGTGCATCATCTTTGCTCTCAAATTGCATATTGTTTTGAAAATCACTTCTTTTGAAGCATCCGCATTCATTTTCTACATTTACAGTAAACATTGTTACTCCTTTTGATATAATATTTTTCGGATAATAACTAAGAAAACTTAACCGCAAGTAAAAATAGGATAAAAATACTCCTAAATAATGCAAATTTAGGTTACATAGTGACAAAATAAATTGGAAGAGCAGTATGTTTTCTTTCATAGATATATAAATAAAGGGATAGCTTTATGACTAAAAAAGTTGATAATGATTGTGAAGTGATCGACAGTGTGTGTGCATACTGTGGTGTCGGCTGT
>DATCTA010000206.1:0-2050 GCA_036568165.1 Sulfurovum sp. | reverse complement strand
TATCATATTGCTCGCGTCCACTACACTACTGCATGCTAAACCTCTTATCAATTGGCATGACGATACAACATCATATACTGACTATGATGTGGAATACTTTGAAGAAAAATCCGATCATCCTTTGACATTTCAACAGATAAGAAGCCAAAATTTTCAATTGATCAATAACAATTTCACATTTGGCTACAATACCAACAATTTTTGGTTTCGACTGCGCGTATTTAATGATTCAAACACATCAAAAGATATCTATTTGGAACTCACAGAGATCATTCATAAACACCTTAATCTCTATATCATCTCATCTGACAATACGGTAAAATTTGAAAAAAACGGATTGTCTGTACCGGTCGATCAGCGGCAGATAAAGGTCTCAAATCCTACATTTTTGATACAATTTGATCCATTTGAAGAAAAAGAACTGTATATCAAACTCAACACTATCTATGGTGTGTTCGGTGCTATCCACCTGAAAACACCTGAGCATTTCCATGATACGAACCATTTCAAAGAGAATCTTTATATGTTCTATTATGGTGCAGTGCTTACTTTAGTACTTTATAATCTTTTTATTTTCTTCTATCTAAAAGAGATAATCTACCTCTATTATGTTTCTTATGTCTCTATATTTATCATTTGGTCGGCAAATTATAAGGGAATATTGCTCCCCTATACCTCAATGGCAACCTATGACCAATTGCAGATAAGCATACCTGTGTTCTTTTCTCTTCTGATACTCTTCTCCCAAGCAGTATTGCAGACCAGAAAGTATTTTATATATTTCAATTATTGGCTTAATGTCTTCATAGTGATTTTGATGATAAGTCTTGTTTGGATGCTGATAGATCTGCATTCAGGATTTACCTTCATGAACATGATCGCATCTCCACTGCTTCCTTTCCTGCTTGTTGTTGCTTTCTGGGCACTTTACAAAGGTCACAATATCGCGAAGATATACCTGTTCGCACTCTCCATCTATCTTATCAGTATGGCAATTTTAAGTCAAATGGCCCTGGGTGTCATTCCCTACTCATTATTAACTAGTAATGCTCCTATCATCGGTTCATTCTTTGAGATCATACTTCTCTCCCTATTGCTTGCATATCGTATCAATATATTACGTGAAGAGAAGATAAAAACACAAAATATACTCCTTGAACATAAAGCAAATGAAGAGATACGCCTTACAAAAATGGTGAACGATAAAACTGATGAGCTCAATATCCTGAATAAAAGACTTGAAATAGAACTTCAGGAAAAAATGAAGTTAGAACAAGTACTTTTACATGAGGTAGCAACCGATTCTCTGACAGGTATTTTGAACAGACGTGCATTTTTTAAAGACTGTGTAAAAGAGATGAACACAGCAAAACGCTATCGATATGATCTCTCTTTAATTATTATTGATATTGATTATTTCAAAGATATCAATGATAAATACGGGCATTTAAACGGTGATATTGTATTGATCGATGTGGTTAAAACCATTAAAAGCACTATTCGTTCAACGGATATTTTTGGACGTATAGGAGGAGAAGAGTTTGCCGTACTCATGCCTCAAACGAATCTCGATAATGCTACACAACTTGCTGAACGTATAAGAAAGAACATAGAAAATAGTGAAATATATCTTGAAGATGAACGAGTCAACGTGACAGCAAGTATAGGTCTAAGTTATCTTAAAACTGAAGACAGTATCATTCAAAATATTCTTAGGCGGGCAGACGAAGCACTCTTTAAGGCTAAAAAGAATGGCCGAAACCAACTTTTTAACTCAGATCAACTCTAGGCTTCTCTCGCCATTGTCTCTATCTGCTTAACGATAGAAGGATCTTCAAGTGTCGAGATGTCCTGAGTGATCTCTTCATGTTTTGCTATCGAACGTAAAATTCTTCTCATGATCTTTCCAGAACGTGTTTTCGGAAGTCCAGGTACTTCAATGATGTGGTCTGCTAAAGCGATATTACCTATCTCAGATGCAAGAAGTGCATTGATATGATTTTTGATATCTTTGTTGATATGTCCCTCTTTGAGCACAATATAGATAAAG
>DATCTA010000205.1:0-2028 GCA_036568165.1 Sulfurovum sp. | reverse complement strand
ACCTCTGCCCAACTTGATACCGGGATACCCCATAGAGGCCGACCATCCTGCACCGATTAGCTCACCGGTAACTGTAGCAGGAACGAATTTTCCCATGATCTTTTCCAATACATGGCCATTTGGACAGTTTGGCATGAGCGTACCGTATACAAAAAGTGTTTCCATCCGACAACCTTCTTTAGTGTTATTTTTAAAATCGATTTTAGCACAGATTTATTTGAAAATCTGTGTCGCTTAGTCTCATAAAGTAAAATTGACTACAATACAACAAACAGTTAAAGGAAACTCATGGCTTATGATCTTAAAGACAAACTTGTGATCGCGATCTCTTCACGTGCACTGTTCAACCTTGAAGAAGAGAATGCTATCTTTGATGAAGAGGGTCTTGAAAGCTATTACAAACACCAGCTTGAAAATCTCAACAATCCCTTACAAAAAGGATCCGGCTTCAGGTTTGTTCAAAATTTGCTTGCCATCAATAAAAAATTTGACAATAAACTTATAGAAGTGATCATCCTCTCACGCAACAATGCCGCTACAGGCCTAAGGATCGGCAGGTCCATAGAACATTATGACCTTCAGATAGAGCGTACAGGTTGGACAGCAGGAACGCCTGTAAGCAGATACCTGGAAGCCTTTAAAGTCGATCTGTTTCTCTCGGCCTATGCCCCTGATGTAGAGGATGCCGTCAACTCTGGAGTTGCAGCAGCAACCATACTACCTCATACACCTATAACAACTGAAGAGAGCGACATGGTCAAGATCGCGTTTGACGGTGATGCTGTGATATTCGGAGATGAGAGTGAAAAAGTATATCAGGAAGAGGGCTTGGAGGCATTTATAGCCCATGAACGTGAAAATGCAAAAAATCCATTAAGCCAAGGTCCGTTTTTTAAATTCCTCAAAACCATTTCAGAGATACAGGATAAATTTCCTATGGAAGCTTCACCGATCCGTACAGCGCTTGTGACTGCGAGAAACTTCTCCACTCATGAAAGGGTATTGGGAACATTGGAAGGGTGGGGCGTACGTGTTGATGAGGCCTTCTTCCAGGGAGGAGTACAGAAATATGAAGTGATAAAAGCCTTTGGAGCAGATATATTTTTTGATGATCAGGATACACACTTGATAGATACTTCCAAAGACACACCTTCGGCAAAGGTACCCTACAGAAAATGAAAGAGGCAAATTAATTATATTCTTTAATATAAAATATATAACTTCAGATGTTTTGATATATTTAATCATTTTTTATGAATATACTTAATAGTTATTTGTTATAATGTATGATAAAAATTATTAGAGGGTTGTAAAATGTCAAAAGTTGAATATGTTGGTCCAAGAGTAGAAATATCAAATCACGGTATTACATACAGATATTCAAAAGAAGACAAGTATATCTATTTGATGGCAGCCTTGGAGATTCTTAAGAATATTGACAACGATTATGATAAAAAACCATCCTATACCAATCATTTTCAGAAACATTTATTCAAAGAAGAAGAGCTTCACAGCATATTAAAACAGTATGAGAATGATATTGAAAAGTGTGTCACGCTAGAGTGTGAAAGATACAAACAAAAGATAAAACATGAGATAGATAACATTAAAAATCTCGCATTCCTTGCTGATATAGACAAAAGGGTCTGGATCAAAAATATCGAGATCATGAATGATTACAGAATCCAAAGAGCCATTAATAAGATCTATTATATGCATTGCATCAAGGATATCGTACATGTGATCAGGCATAAAAATATAAAAATGATCACAGCACCTTTCACCAAGGACTTTTTTCATGTACTCAATACGATCAAAGGTACTCTGATAACAGGGAGACCTTCACTCGAAGCGAAAGTCACTGAAGAACATAAAGATGGAAATATAGTATTGAAGTTGTCTATAAGATAATATTTAGACTTTTTTAATGTGTCAAAATGTGGTATTACTTCCTCTTCTCATAGAACTCGCTTTTGAATGCCTCAAATCTTCCATTTAGTATCGATTCTCTCATTTGACTCATGAGAT
>DATCTA010000204.1:0-3395 GCA_036568165.1 Sulfurovum sp. | reverse complement strand
CGATGAAACCATAGAGTATAATGACTATAAGATCACATTCGTTGACACGGCAGGCATAAGAAGAAGAAGTAAGATCGTCGGTATAGAAAAATATGCACTGACACGTACGGAAGAAATGCTGGAAAAAGCAAACCTGGTACTGCTTGTGCTCGATGCTACCGTGGGTGTGACAGAGCTTGATGAAAGGGTTGCTGGTCTCATAGAAAAATATAGATTGGCCTGTTTGATCGTTGTGAATAAATGGGATATCCATGAAGATAAAACTTATGAGGAAGCAGTAGAAGAGATACGTGATGAACTGAAGTTCTTGCACTATGCACCGCTTATCACCATTTCGGCAAAAACAGGATTGCGTGTCAACAAGATACTTGACAAAGTCACAGAGATCTATCAAAGGTATACACAGCGTATCCCTACTTCCGTGCTCAACGATGCGATACGTGAAGCCATCAGAAGACACCATGTACCGACACATAACGGTGCGGTAGTGAATATCAAATTTGCCACACAATATGAGACAAAACCGCCTAAGATCGCTCTTATCAGCAACCGACCGGAATTTATACACTTCTCTTACAAACGTTACCTGGCAAATTTCCTTCGAAGCAAATTTGACTTTGAAGGTGTACCTTTAGACATCGTTGCACGTAGACGCGGGGAACGTTTCGATGACGAAGAGTAGGTTTTTTTACTAACACTTCGCTATAATCTCCTAAAATTATTTTAGGATGATATATGCGTGTACTTACAGGAATACAAGCTTCAGGAAAACTCCATATAGGGAACTATTTTGGAGCTATGAAGCCTATGGTTGAGCTTCAAGAAGAACATGAACTTTTTACATTTATCGCGAACTATCACTCACTAACTACTTCAAAAGATGCAGCTGTACTTAAACAGAACACGATAGATGCTGCGGTTGACTATCTTTCAGTGGGTATCGACCCTGCAAAAACAACCTTTTGGGTACAAAGCGATGTGCCTGAAGTACTTGAGCTCTACTGGATACTTTCCAAATTCACTCCTATGGGACTGTTGGAGCGTGCCCACTCCTACAAAGACAAGGTAGCCAAAGGGATCGCAGCCAATCATGCGCTCTTTTCATACCCCGTGCTGATGGCTGCAGACATACTAATGCTCGATACCCAAAAAGTACCTGTTGGAAAGGATCAGATCCAGCACGTCGAAATGACAAGAGATATTGCCATTAAATTCAACAATGAGTATGGGGAGATCTTTACACTTCCAGAACACCTTGTACAAGAAGATGTCGCTACGATCCCGGGGATCGACGGGCAAAAGATGAGTAAAAGCTATGATAATGCCATCGATCTGTTCATGGATGAAAAGCCTCTGCAAAAAAGATGTAACAAGATCATCTCATCTTCTACACCGATGGGTGAACCTCTAGAGTTTGAAGGGGACAACATCTATGCGCTGGCATCACTTTTTTTGAATGAAGAAGAGAAACTTGAACTGCAGGCACGTTATAAAAGCGGTAAAGAAGGCTATGGTCACTTCAAAAAATATCTTAAAGAGTTGATATGGGAAGAGTTGGGAGAGGCTAGAGAAAAACGTGAATACTATCTGAACCATATGGATGAGGTAAATGACATCCTGTCAGACGGGGCCAAGAAAGCCAGAGCTATTGCAGCTGCCAAAATGTCAGTGGTAAGAGAAGCTGTAGGAATACTGTAAAGTAACTCCTACACGCTGCTTCTTCTACTCATCTTCTAGATCGATATCCTCATCTGCATCTATATCATCATCTTCATCTAAGTCGTCATCTTCTTCTAATTCTGCATCAGTCGGCATCTCATAGGCAGTTTTATCTAATGGATCAATAAAGTTTTTATCATCTATCATGTTGTACTGTACAATTAAATAGATGATACCTATAGACAAAAGTGTAACAAGCAATATAGCAAAGCTCTCTAACAAATTTTTCATTTTTTATCCTCTTATTGGTAGTCTGGCAAATCCATAGATCAAAACTTCTGGGTTCTGTGATTTTCTGCACTTGCTTCACAACAAATTTGCTTTTTATTATACAGAAAAACCGTATGGAAGTATTCTAGCATAGATAAGTTTATAGTAGGCATTTTTTATAAAAATATAATTGAAAATAACTTTAGGTAATGTATAAGCTTGCAACTATTTCTAATGATCTAATCATTACCGATTTGAATCGTTTGAAAATCATCATAGGTTTCTATGATAGTGTCTACAACTTGTCTTTGTATCCTACCTGTCACGAAGATATGTATATGCAGCTTACCCTCATTAATATGTCCTTTTTGGTTCATCAATGATGCAAGTAAGTATCTGGATATCGCTTCACCTGTATGGATCAAATTGACATTGCAGTTCATGATCTTTTCAATACTTTTGCTAACAAGAGGATAATGCGTACATCCCAATACGATGGTATCTACATTATTTTCCCGCATAGGTCTAAGCCATTTTTCCAATAGATTGACTGTTTCAACACTTTCGATCTCACCTTTTTCGATCTGCTGAACCAGTCCATGGCAGGCCTGTTCATAGATCTCAACACTTTTTTGTGAAGCGAGTGCCTGGGTGAGCTGTTTATACTTGTCTCCCTGAAGTGTAGCAGGTGTTGCAAGAACCCCTATTTTACCTGTTTTGGTCTGCTCTATAGCAGGTTTGATACCAGGCTCGGTACCTATAATGATCAAAGAAGGGTATATCTCACGCAAATGTCTTATGGCTGCTGAAGTAGCCGTATTGCATGCCAATATCAAAGCGTCTATCTGATAGGTATCCAGCAGATATCTGGTGATATCCAGAGAGTATTGCATGATCTGTTCAGGTGTTTTCTCACCGTAAGGTGCATGTTTGGTATCTGCAACATAAAAGACCTCGGCACCTTTGATCACTTTAGTCATCGCCTGAACGACTGTCAAACCGCCCAAGCCAGAATCAAATACTCCGATACGCATTATGCCTGTCTCCTTGGTGCTAAGTAATGCTCAATATCTAACAGGATATTGAGCATAATATTCATGATATGCTAAATTATGCACCTTCATTCATCAATGAAAGAAACTCATCGTTCGATTTTGTTTTCATCATTTTAGAGAAGAGGAACTTAAGCCCTTCTACCTCTTCCATATTCTGCATTGCGTTTCTGAGCGCCCATACTTTTTGAAGTGTTTCTGGCTTCATCATGAGCTCTTCTTTTCTTGTTCCAGACTTCGTTACATCGATCGCAGGGTAGATACGTCTTTCAGATACGTGACGGCTGAGCACGACTTCAGAGTTACCTGTACCTTTGAACTCTTCAAAGATCACTTCATCCATACGGCTACCCGTATCTATCAGTGCAGTGGCGATGATCGTCAAAGATCCGCCCTCTTCAATATTTCTTGCAG
>DATCTA010000203.1:0-7870 GCA_036568165.1 Sulfurovum sp. | reverse complement strand
CGACACAATATCGGCTTTAAGGTTATTGACAGACTTGTCAATGACCTTGCTGCACGAGATATCTCCAAAACTTCTTTTCAGGGCAAGCTTTACCGCAATGCCAATTCACTTTTTTTAAAACCTACTACCTTTATGAATCTTTCTGGCAGATCCGTACAGCCTGTAAAAGATTTTTTCAAAGTAGAACTTGAGGATATAATCGTGATACATGATGATATTGATCTTCCTTTTGGTGCAGTGCGTTTTAAAAAAGGTGGCGGTCATGGCGGCCACAATGGATTGAGATCCCTTGATGCACATATCACACCAGAGTATATACGTGTCAGAGTGGGTGTAGGCAAACCAGAACGCAAATCCCAGGTGGCTGACTATGTGCTGCATGACTTTTCAACGGATGAGGCGCCTATGCTTGAGACACTGATAGCACATGTGGCTAAGGCTTGCGAAAAGCTCTGCAGCGAAGAGCTTATAGAGGTCAAATCAAAATACAGTCTTAAATCCATAGAAGGGTTAAATATATGAGTATCGTATTTCCTTCGCTTCACTTCAGATACATTGCAAAGATGTATATTAAAAACCTGGTATCAGTATTGTTCGGTCTCTCTTTTGCCTTTGCGACGATCGATTATTTTCAGCACGTTCAGCAGCTCAATGTAGCCACAAACTATAAGATACTCTATATCTTTTATATGTGGCAGGAGGCATTGGGACTTCTTTACCCTTTGGCTATAGTCTTTGCACTGATCATGACGAAACTTACACTGGTCAAAAATAACACGATGGGCGCACTGCATGCGTTCGGTTATGATAAAAAAAGACTTTTTCTGCCGCTTTTTACGGTAGGTTCGATCACCTATGTCATTTTTGTGTTCCTGCATACTACAGAGTTCTCCTATGCGAAGGACAAGGCAGCATTTCTTCTTGAAAATAAAATAGGTGCCTATAAGGTCAATGACCTTTTTTTCAAATACAATGACACGTTCGTCTATATCAACAATCTTGACCCTATAGAAAAAAAGATTGAAGATATTACGATCTTTCAGGTAGAAGGCTATAAGGTACACTATACGATCAATGCACCTTATGCAACGTTTGACGGTGAAAAATGGACCGCACATGATGCAACACTCAAAACCCATATCTATCAGGAAAATGAACTGCAAAGATATGTGGTAGAACATAAAGAGCGCATAGAGACATTGGAGGGGTATAAACCCAAGATCATTGAATCGCTCTATGAAGGGAAGGCATTGAACATCATTGATGCCTATACGACATGGAAATTGTTGATGAAACAGAATCTGAGTTCGAACAAGATCAGGTCATCACTCTATGACAAGATAGTCGTACCGCTTTTTTCCATAGCCATGCTTCTCATTTTGTTCTTTAAGCTCCCTTTTCATGCCAGAATGATGAATATGGGCGCTGTGATAGCACTCTCTTTGGCAGCAACGTTTATAACCTGGGGTGTACTCTTTGGCTTGAGCCAGATGGGGGCAAGCGGTGTTTTGATCCCTGAAATGACGGCAATTTTTCCTATTATGCTTCTGTGGGGTTATGCCGTTTATGTCTATTTTACCGATGAAAGAACGCTTGCGTAAATCCCCTTTGGTGCGGACCATGCACCTTTTAATCAACTTTTAGATAAAATCACCCTAAAATAGACTCGCACTCAGGTGCAAAGAGGACAAGATAGATGAATATTGATTATAAAGCATTGGCAGAGAAATATGGCACGCCTTTGTACATTTATGATTTTGATTATATTGAAAATAGATACACTGCGCTAAAAGAGGCATTTGCAGGTAAGAAATCTATGATCAACTACGCGGTAAAGGCGAACTCCAATCTTTCTGTTATCGCACATTTGGCCAAACTGGGTGCAGGTGCGGACTGTGTAAGTATCGGTGAAGTGAAGCGTGCGCTTGCAGCAGGTGTAGACAAATATAAGATCATTTTCTCAGGTGTGGGAAAACGTGATGAAGAGATACGCGAAGCACTTCAGGAAGATATATTGCTATTGAACCTGGAGAGTGAAGCAGAGATGAAGCGTGTGGAGATGGTGGCAAAAGAACTTGGGAAGGAAGCACGCATCTCTATCCGTGTCAACCCGAACATTGACCCGCAGACACATCCGTATATTTCAACAGGACTGCATGAGAACAAGTTCGGTGTAGAGATAGATATGGCAAAACGCATGTATATCTATGCCAAAAAATCAGAGTTCCTCAACCCCGTAGGGATCCATTTTCATATCGGTTCTCAGCTCACCAAGCTTGATCCGATCCGTGAAGCATGCGAAATCGTAGCAGACCTCGTGCGTTCACTTAAAGCGATCAAGATCGATATCAAATTCTTTGATGTTGGCGGTGGTCTTGGTGTAGTCTACTCTGATGAAGATACGATCGCACCGGAGGCCTATACGCAGGCGATCTTTGAAGCGACCAAAGGACTTGATGTGACACTGCTTTGTGAACCGGGACGTTATATGGTAGCCAATGCAGGGGCTTTCTTCACCAAGGTACTCTATGAGAAAGTCAATGACGGTAAACGCTTTGTGATCGTAGATGGGGCGATGAACGACCTGATACGCCCAAGTCTCTATAACGCATATCACAAGATCAATGCTGTACTCAAAGAGGGTGAATTAACACCTGCTGATGTGGTAGGTCCTGTGTGTGAGAGCGGTGACTTCTTCGGTAAAAATGTCTATCTGCCGCCGCTTGAGCACAATGATCTCATTGTGGTACACTCTGCGGGGGCATACGGATTTACGATGGCAAGCAATTACAATACACGTGCCAAAGCGGCAGAAGTGGCATTGCAAGGTGGAAAAGACAGGCTTATACGCAAGCGTGAAACCTATGAGGACCAGGTCCGTTTAGAGCTTGAGTATTTGGAAAAGTAAAACAAAATAAGGGTAAGCAGATGACGTTGGAAGAGCTAAGAGCAAAGATCGACCAGATCGATGATACATTGTTGAAACTCTATAATGAACGTATGGAATTGGTGCACCAGGTCGGTGAACTGAAAAATACAACAGGAGCTCCTATCTATCGTCCTGAACGTGAACAGGCTATCCTTAACCGTTTGAAATCCCAAAACAAAGGGAAGCTTACCGATAGTGCGATAGATGCACTTTTTTTAGAGATGTTTGCAGTTGCAAGAAACCTTGAACTTCCTGAAGGTGTGGCCTATTTGGGGCCTGAAGCAAGTTTTACCCATCAGGCGGCCGAGAGCAAGTTCGGTGCTATGAGTGCATACCTGCCGATGGCTTCGATAAAAGGTATCTTTCGTGAGGTCAAAAAAGGAACAGCCAAATTCGGTGTGATTCCCATAGAGAACTCTTCCAATGGCATCGTTTCAGATACGATCAATTGTCTGGCTGAGTATGACCTCAAGATCATTGCCGAAGTGATGATCGATGTGCATTTGGCCTTTGCGACAAGAAATGAGGATATCAAAAAGATCACCAAGATCTACTCTAAGGATATCGCTTTTGGACAGTGCCGAGAGTTTTTACAGGATCTGGGATTGGATGAAGTAGAGCTCATTCCGGTTGAGTCTACGGCAAAAGCGGCAAAACTTGCTGTGAAGGATGAGACTGCAGCTGCCTTGTGTCCTGCGGTAGCGGCGAAGATCAATAACCTTCCGATACGTTTCAACAATGTCGAGGATCACACCAATAACAAAACACGTTTTTTCATTATCTCTGATTTCGAGAATGCGCCTTCAGGCAATGACAAGACCTCCATACTGGTAAGACTTTTGGACAGACCGGGTGCACTGGTGGAGTTTTTGAACAATTTTGAAAAAGCAAATGTGAACCTGACAAAGATAAAGTCACATATTGTAGAGGGCGAATCGATCTTTTTCATTGAGTTCAACGGGCATAAAGATGATGCACATATCAAGCCTATTTTGGAAAGCTATAAAGATGCGGTCAAAGTATTGGGCTCTTATGTCAAAGAGATCGATGATATTTAATGTGTGCTAAGCAGCAACGGAGAAAACAGTTATGAAATTTAATAAAGTATTACAAGATATAAAAACATATGAAGCGGGAAAACCAATAGAACTGGTAGTACGTGAATTTGGTATTGCTGCAAAAGATGTAGTGAAACTTGCTTCAAATGAAAACCCGATAGGTACAAACCCGGCTATCGCCAAAGTGATCAGATCCAATGCGGATATTGCGCATCTTTATCCTGATGACAGTATGTTTGAACTTAAGGCTGCATTGAGCAAAAAGTTTAATGTTCAAGATAACAATATCATCATAGGTGCAGGTTCTGACCAAGTGATCGAGTTTATTTCCCGTGCACTTTTGGATGACAACTCTTCTGTATTGATGTCAGCAGTGACTTTTGCCATGTATGAGATCTATGCAAAACAGATGGGTGCAAAAATCCATCGTACGGCAAGCTATACACATAAATATGATGAGTTCATAGAAGCCTATCGTATGCATAGACCAAAGATCATTTACCTCTGTACACCGAACAACCCTACAGGTGATGCAACAAGTAAAGAAGAGGTCTTAAAGATCATTGATACTGTAGATTCAGATACGTTGGTCGTTGTAGATGGTGCCTATATGGAGTATGCTGCAGCCAAAGATCCAAAGTATGCAATTACGCCAAATGACTTGTTGGGCTATGAAAATGTCGTCTACCTTGGTACTTTTTCTAAAGCACACGGTTTGGGCGGTATGCGTGTAGGATATGGTATTGCTCAGGCGGAACTGATCAAAGAACTGCATAAAATGAGACCACCATTTAACATTTCTACACTCTCTTTGGCAGTAGCCATAGAGGCATGCAAAGATAATAGTTTTGTAGAAGAGTCTATAGCATTGCATAAAGAGCAGATCAAGCGCTATGAGGCTTTCGCAGAGGAACAGGGATTTGAGTATATAGAGAGTTATACGAACTTTATTACGTATATGTTTAATGAAAATATGGATGCCACAAAGATAGCAGATGCACTGCTTAAGCGCGGGGTCATTATCCGTAACCTTGCTTCTTATGGGTTGAATGCTTTGAGAATCACGATAGGAACCGCAAAACAAAATGATGTGTTCTTTAAACATTTTTTAGAAGTGACAGCTTGAAAAAGATCCAGATAGTCAAGGCAGATGAAGTGGAGGTCAAACCGCTTGTATTGGATGATTTTATCCAGGATGGGGTCAAACAGAGTATGATGAAAAAAGTAACCAAAAAAGAGTTAAAGCATATGGCAGATGAGTTGGGTTTGGTCTATGATAATGCGCAGATCATTTTTGCCAAAAAACTCATCAGCGCCTATGTATCGGGAAAACAATAAGATGACAGACATTAAAGCATGCTCGATAGAAGAACTTGATATTTTAGCTGAGGATATCAGAGAAAAGATATTGGAAACTGTAAGTAAAAATGGTGGACACTTGAGTTCAACCATGGGTGCAGTAGATCTCATCGTAGCGATGCATAGGGTCTTTGATGTAAAACAAGACCCTTTTATTTTTGATGTAAGCCATCAAGCCTATGCACATAAACTCATAACAGATCGATGGGACCGTTTTGATACTTTGCGTCAGTTCGGGGGCATTTCAGGATATACCAAACCCAAGGAGTCTCCTTATGATTACTATGTCGCCGGGCACAGTTCTACCTCCATATCATTGGCAGTGGGTGCAGCAAAAGCGATCGCACTCAAAGGGGAGAAGAGAATACCGGTTGCATTCATTGGTGATGGAAGTATGTCCGCGGGCATGGTATATGAGGCACTTAATGAACTGGGTGACAGAAAATATCCTGTCGTCATCATCCTCAATGATAATGAGATGAGTATCGCTAAGCCGATCGGTGCGATCAGTAAGCTGCTTTCTCAAACCATGGCAGGTTCATTCTATCAGAAGTTTAAGGGTAAGGTGGAAAAGGTACTTGACCATTTGCCTGAGAGTGCGATGTACATTGCAAAACGGTTTGAAGAGTCCTTCAAGCTGATCACGCCGGGTATCTTGTTTGAAGAGATGGGTATCGAATATATCGGGCCTGTAGACGGACATGACATAGAGTCGCTTATAGAAACGATGGAGGTTGCCAAAGCACTGCGCAAACCAGTGCTTATTCATGCACAGACGACCAAAGGCAAAGGGTATGAGATAGCCGAAGGTACCAAAGAACACTGGCACGGGGTAAGTGCGTTTGATCTTGAAACAGGCAAAGCATCCAAAAAGAGCGGGAGTGCTAAAGCGGCAACAGCCATTTTCTCAGAGACTTTGCTTGCACTTGCAGATGAAGATGAAAAGGTTGTAGGGGTAACTGCTGCTATGCCAAGCGGTACAGGTCTGAGCGCAGCGATTGCAAAGTATCCTGAACGTTTCTGGGATGTTGCCATTGCGGAACAGCATGCTGTTACTTCTATGGGACCGCTGGCAAAAGAGGGGTTCAAACCTTTCTGTACGATCTATTCGACTTTCTTACAGCGAGGGTTTGATCAAGTGGTGCATGATATCGCACTGATGGACCTTGGTGTAGCCTTTGCATTGGACAGAGCGGGGATCGTAGGTGAGGATGGAGAGACACATCAGGGTGCTTTTGATATCTCTTACTTGCGGGATATACCAAATATGACACTCATGGCACCCTACAATGAGACGACGATGAAACTCTGTATGGCATTTGCAAAAGAGTATGACCACCCATGTGCCTTTAGGTATCCAAGAGGTGCATTCCTAGCTGAAGATGCACCAAGCCCTGCGTTTGAGTTAGGAAAGTCTGTATTGCTGCAAGAAGGTGAAGAGATCCTTTTTATCGGATATGGCAATGGTGTCGGACGTGCTTTAAAAGTAGCCCAGCTCTTAGATAAGAATCCTGCAGTGCTGGATCTTCGTTTCGTCAAACCGTTGGATGAAGAGATGCTGGTCGAGCTAAGTACAACGTATAAAAAATGGTTCGTGTTCTCAGATTCTGCAGCACAGGGCGGTGTGGGTTCAGCACTTTTAGAACTCTTAAATGAGAAGAGGATACAGGATGTGGAATTGACCACATTTGAATACAGTGACGCCTTTATCACGCATGGAAATACCAAGTTGGTCGAAGAGTCCCTGGGACTTCTACCGGAACAGTTGGCTAAGCGTATAGTGTAGGGACAGACCCCAGTGTCTGTCCCTAGGCCGAAACAGGGTTCGGCCTCTACAGTAGAGCTGTATTTGATAAAGTCTCTTTTTGGGATTTTATCAAGTTCAGTGACAGTGGACAAAAGTTATGATTTCATAATGTAGATCTGAGCCAGAGGTTTTAACCAAAAGGTCAGATGAATTGAAAGGTCGGTTTTGCTGATCTTCAAGAAGAAGGATTATAAATGAACGAATACATTTTTACAAGTGAGTCAGTAACCGAGGGGCATCCTGATAAAATGGCTGACCAGATCTCAGATGCGATACTTGATTATATCATCGAAAGAGATCCGCAGGCCAGAGTGGCTTGTGAGACGTTATTGAGCAATGGTTTTTGTGTGATCGCGGGAGAGCTGAAAACGACGACATATGCACCGATGCAAGAGATCGCCAGAGAGGTCGTAAGAGAGATAGGATACACCGATGCAAGCTATGGTTTTGACTATAGATCAGCGGGTGTCCTCAACGGTATAGGGGAACAGAGCCCCGATATCAACCAAGGTGTTGATAAAGCCTCTGGTGAGATCGGTGCTGGTGACCAGGGACTGATGTTCGGGTTTGCCTGTAATGAGACCAAAGAGCTGATGCCACTGCCTATCTCGCTTGCACACAAGCTTACAGCAAAACTTGCTGAGGTTCGCAAGAACGGAACAGTACCATTCTTGCGCCCAGACGGTAAGGCACAGGTTTCAGTCAAATATGTTGATG
>DATCTA010000202.1:0-4434 GCA_036568165.1 Sulfurovum sp. | reverse complement strand
GTATCTACGATAAATACTTTTTTCTCAATCAATACCTTTTCAGGGAGTCTATACTTTCTTTGGTTGGTCTTTTCTACCAGATCAAAAGGCAAAGAGAGTGTAAATGTACTCCCTTTCTCTTTTACACTTTGTACTGAAAGTTTCCCTTTCATCATATGCACCAGTTCATGTGCAACAAAAAGTCCAAGCCCTACAAACTCACCATTCTCTTCATCATAATAAGGCATGAACAGTTCTTCAAGTGTTTCATTGTCAAGTCCCATGCCGGTATCAGTAATCTGAAACTGCAGTTCAACCTGATCATCAAAGGTATCGAACATCGATATCTCCAGTCTCACCTCATCAAGCTCATCTTGATCCATCATATACTCAAGGATGCTCTTTAAGGTTTGCCCTAAATGCAAAGAATCACCCACCAAACGTCGCGGTACATTTTTATCTATATCAAAAATGAGCTCGATCTCACTTCCTGAGAATTGTGAACAGATCGAACCGGAGAGTTCATTCAACACATTATTGATATTGAACTCTTCATTGGTTATTTCTACTTTTTTTGACTTTAGTCTTAAAAAATCCAAAAGGTCATTGGTAACATCCAACAGTCTGGTCTCGACATTGGCAAGTACCTTTTCTTTGTGTCTATAGGATTTTGTTTTTGCCTCTAAAGTCTGATGGGTTTTTAGAAGTGCCTGTTTTGCCATATCATGAATATTTTCACTTAAGTTGGTAAGTAAGATATTTTGATTTTTTTCCATCTCCAACTGTTTGTCCATGATGGACTGATGAAGCTGTTGCATCTTTTGGCTTTGTAATGAGGTAACAAATAAGATGGCTATTCCTACTAGACCTAACGCAAAAAGAGCGATCCATATCCAAAAAGTTTCTATCTGTGTAGCAGGATTTGTTTGAGCAAATCCAATATTGCTCATGCCAATGACGGCTGTTCCTATTTTTTTGAAGTGCATATGATATTACCTTATTTTCATAATTTAATATTCTCCATGCTGACATTTCCCTTTCACAATTCTATCGCAGGATTTTTATTTTTTTACTTATATATAAATATTTTTTATATATAAAAGAGTATCTGAACTTATTTATGACACTTACCACTGCAAATAGCGAAACGTTAATTTTTATTTTCACAACTATGATAAAAGATTAGGTACAATTTCACTATGAAATTAGCAAGTATAGATGTAGGACTTAAACGTATAGGTGTAGCTGTTTGCCTTGATGGCAGTGTTGTGATACCTCAAAATGCCATTCTTCGAAAAAACCGTAATCAGGCTGCCAGAGATGTTAAAGCCTTTTTAGAAGAGTGGGAAATAGAAAAATTGATTGTCGGTCTGCCTAGAGATGCTGAAAACTCTGAAGAGATGGAAAGACGCATCAAACATTTTGTTACACTGCTCGACCTGCAGATAGAAGTGGCTTATCAAGATGAACAGAGTTCAAGTGTAGAAGCCAAAGAACTGACCATGGGTCTCTTTAAACACAAAAAGGATGGCAGGTTAGACTCTATTGCCGCAAAGATCATCTTGGAACGATGGCTCGCCCGATAAGATCAAAGTTTTTTCTTTAAGACTTGAATTCTATCATAGGCTTTATTGATACTCTCCTGGCTTACTTCTTTGCTTTTGACTAATGACACTATGGTATCAACCAGTATTTTTGTACTGACTGTTTTTTGAGAATCAAGCTGGTTTCCTACCAGCAAAATATCAACCCCTGCATTGATCGCGAGTTGAAGTGTGTTCTTTAATCCGTATTTTTGACTTATCGCTCCCATCTGAAGATCATCAGTGATCACGACTCCATCATATCCCAGGTTACTTCGAAGCATCTTTGTCACTGTATCATAGGAGAGACTTGCAGGATATTTTGCATCGATATTTTTGTTAAAAACATGGGCGACCATCACTGTATCAGCTTTATCTTTTAAAAGTCTATAGGGTTCAAGTTCGGATTTTTGCCACAAATGTGTCACGTCCACAAACCCTTTATGAGTATCGCCCACAGATGAACCATGACCCGGAAAATGTTTTATCGAAGTAAGCACGCCGTTACTATGCATCGCATCGATAAAAGTACCGGCATACATCGCCACAGTTTTAGGGTCTTTGCCAAAAGAACGTCCCAATCCGTGGATCACATGGTTTTTCATGTTGATATCCAGATCCACTACAGGGGCAAGATCATAATTGATCCCTACACTTTTAAGTTCCTTACTCATTTTAGTATAGGTCTCTTTTATCTTGTTATGGTCCATTTTAACCACATCAGAGGCTTTAGGGAAGTTGCCATAAAAACCGTATTTGCTTTTAAGCCTTTGCACCTTTCCTCCCTCCTGATCCACAGCAATAAGCAGTTTTCCATCATGGCTACATTCTTGCAGCTGTTTGGTCAAAGCGGCCAACTGTTTTTTACTTGCAATATTCTTGGGCTTGTTTTTATCTACCGGGTTAAAATCAAATAAAATAACCCCACCGACATTATAGTATTGTATATCCTTGCATATTTGACTCTCTTTAGGTGCCTGTGTACCATGAAAACCCACCATGAGCATCTGGCCGACTCTTTTTTCAAGTGCCTGCCCCTGTGCACCAAGTGCAGTAAGAGAAAACATCGCCGATAGTAAAACTTTTTTCAACATAAGAAACTTCCTTCATATAGCTGTTTGTATTATAGTGTAACTACTCTTTATTTGCATACGGTTAACCTTTGTGGTTTACACTGTCATCACAAGAGCATTGGGGACTTCTAGAATATTCCCCTCCCTTTTAATAAGTATTTTAGAACTCCTTTAAAACATTTTACTCCTATAGTCCCTTGATGCTCTTTGAAAAAATCTTTCTCATAATTTAAAACAATTACACAATTTTTACATCTTGATAGTGTATAATTAAACAAATTTATACCAAAGAAAGGCAAATTCTATGAAAAAACTATTGACAGCGACGCTTCTACTCATTTCTCTTTTAACGTATACACAGGCCCAAGAGGAGAAGCCATTGGCTCAAATGACCATGACGGATGTACAAGGAAAATCCTATAATGTCACCGGAACTGAGCAGGGTCTTATTATTGAAGGTCTTGAAGAAAAGGTGGTTTTTTTAGAATTCTTTGGGCACAAATGTCCTCCATGTTTAGAATCCATACCACATCTGATCAAGTTACAAAATAAACATCAAGACAAACTTGCTATTGTATCAATCGAAGTACAAGGATACAATAACGACGAAGTAAAACAATTTGCACAAGAGCATGGTATAAACTATATTGCAGTAGCAGAAGAGAAAGCATCAGAACTGGTATATTATATCCAGCAAAGAGCACAGTGGAGAGGAAGCATTCCTTTCATGGTGGCATTGGACACGAAGGGTGATGTACAGTTTGTACAAGCAGGTATGCTGCCTGAAGAATCTCTCGAAGAACTTTTTTCACAACTTTCCCAAACAACAGCATCTACAGAAGCGGTAAACTAATACCCTTCTGATTCTCTTTCCCTTTTACCGGGGAGATGTCATTTAAGACAGCCTTACGATACCGTTTTGTATCGTGATGATCCCTTCAAGTTCTGCTTCATATACCCTGTCACCGAATTTTTCTAGACTTTCATCAAAGGTAGGTCTCTTTTGACAAAAGTAGAAAAAGTCATCTTTTTCTATATCATCCTCAACACTCTGACCAAATTGTGAAGCGAAACACTCTATATCGTATATACACTTCGCCTTATTTTCCTGCAGCAACTCGTTTGTTCCTAAACTTTCATCCAGCCTTTGAGGAAGTACAAAGATCTCTTTACCCATCTTCAAAGCATACTCAACAGACCGATAGAGCCACTGTTGATATCTGCCTGGGCCACCACAAGGATATCTCCAAGTGCGACCACCAGTTCATTACGTACCACAAAACTCCATCCTGTTGCCCTGAAACCGTCATTGAATTGGCTTAGGAGAAGACCTTGGTTCTCGATACTCTCTATGAGATTTTTATTGACCGCCGGATAGCGAATGTCCAAACCATTTGCAACAACCGCGATGGTGTTACTTGGCCCTGCACCTTCATGTGCTATGGCATCCACCCCCATAGCTCCCCCGCTTACCACACATACACCACGTTTTGCAAGTGCACAAGCAAGGCTAAAAACAGATTGACGGGTATAGGTGGAAGGTCTTCTTGTTCCTACTATAGACACTTTTGGACGATCAAGAAGAGTTAGATCACCTTTGAAGAACAAGGTGGAAGGATATTTATGCATAGCCTCTAAATGGGGAACGTGCTGGGTCAGTATGGAACTCATAGCATGCCTTTTGACTCTATGGTATCACATACTCCGATCAGCTATACAAAATATTTCAAATTGTCATTTAAAGCAATAAATTACTGTTTATAAAGTCCATCAATATAGACAAGTTCAACATCTTCAAG
>DATCTA010000201.1:0-5766 GCA_036568165.1 Sulfurovum sp. | reverse complement strand
TGGCGACTATACTATAAAGTGATATATTTTATAAGCTTTTGATCTAATTCAATGTATATTATACTTGATAAATAGATTTCAATATTTATAAAATAATACAAAAGGATGAAAAATGAAAAGATTAATGATAGTGGTACTGTTATCTTCGGCTGTATGGGCTGCTGATTTTTCGCAAATGAGTACAGAAGAGATGATGAATATGCGTGGGAGTGTTCCGGTAGCTGATCGTCCGGCGTTTCAAGCTGAGATGCAAAAACGTATGCAAAGCATGACACCAGAAGAACGGCAAAAATATAGGCCTATGGGACAAGGCATGGGGCGAAACTGTGCGAAGAAGATGCCTACATTTGAGGAGTATGATCTAAACAATGACGGGAAGATCACCCAAAATGAGCTGGAAGAAGCACGTGTAAAACGTATGAGCGAGAAGGCAAAAGAAGGTAAGATGCTGCGAAATGCAGCAAATGCTCCGGCGTTTTCAGATATGGATAAAAATAACGATGGCTCATTGAACAGGGAAGAGTTTCAAGTTCATCAAAGCGAGCAGATGAAGAAATGGAATAAAGCAAATTGTCCTTCAAATTGTTTAGGTAATGGCAAAGGGCAAGGTACCGGTATGATGAAAAATGCCCCGACATTCGTAGAGATAGACACCAATAAAGACGGTGTGATCAGTCAGGAAGAATTTGCTGCACATCAACAACAAAGAATGCAAAATAAGTAAACAAATATAGAAAAACATTTCAAAATGTTGCAAAGGTTTTATAGATAAGCCTTTGTAGAATTTAATCACCCTGAGCAGAAATCCCAATGGTCTTTTGCTGTTGGGATGAATGCCCAAGGCGGTAGCCTTGCACTTCATCCAAAATTACGTTATTATACTTTTATCTACGGCAGGAACTGTCGAAAGTAACGCCTTTGGATATATGAGTATGTGAGACCTGTAGGGAATGAGTTGGAGTTCGACCTCTGTAAAATCCCTATATTGGGATTGTCGAGAACCAAAACAGACCCCTATGGGCAGACTCAGCCAAGGAAGCCAAATCTTCTTTAGAGATTTGGTAGTTCACGACGCTTCATACTCCTTACATCATCTTTTATCAGTCTATCGCTGACTAATTTACTCTTAAAGTTATTGTGTTATTATCGACCGCCATACCCAAAAGAGAAATTAAGGACATTATGAATCAATATAAGAGAATAGTAGTAAAAGTAGGAAGTTCTGTATTAACTGAGCAGGGAGAGATCGCAAAACAGCGTATGCTTAACCTTGTCTCTTTCATAGTAGAAATCAGAAAAAAATATGAAGTTATATTTGTCACTTCTGGTGCTGTAGCTGCAGGATATACGGCATTAAAGCTAGACAAAAGAGAACACATCGGAAAAAAGGTATTGGCTGCCGTTGGACAGCCTATACTAATGAGTTCTTACAAAAGAAAGTTTGACATATTTGATATTGATATTGCGCAAATTCTTTTGACTGAAGATGATTTTGATTCCAGAAAACGTACTGAGATATTTAGACAGATCATCAATACATCGCTTGAAGAAGATATTATTCCAGTTGTAAATGAGAACGATATTTCAAGTACACCAGAACAGCTGTTTGGTGATAATGATCAACTTGCTGCCAGAGTGGCCCATCACACAAATTCAGATCTTTTGGTTATTTTGAGTGATATAGATGGGTATTATGACAGCAACCCAAGAGAAAATCCTGAGGCGAAAATTTTAAAAGAAGTGAATGCTCTTTCAGAAGATGAGCTACAGGCATCATATACACCCAATAATGAATTTGCATCAGGTGGGATCGTCACTAAACTGATCGCTGCAGATTTCTTGATCAATAGAAAAAAAGATATGTTTCTATGCAGTGGTTTTGATCTCTCAACAGCCTATGATTTCCTCATTAATGGAAATCCTGCAAAAGGAACGCTCTTCAGAGCGAAACAATAATATATTTGGTTCAACGAGAATTGAAAATATTACTTAATTTTCAATCCTTCTTATGGAAACGCATAAAAATATACCTTTATGAGTTTCCGTTTTTAATAAGGATTATTTTTTAAAGACATTCCCCAACATTCCCTTGATCGCCCCTTGAAGATCAGCAGGGTATACAACAAATTTAGAGTTTGGACTTTTACTCATTTTTTCCAGTGTGTTGATGTAACGGTCACCAAGTAGGAACATTGCAGGAAGTTCATTGTCCTTGATGTTTTGTGTGATGATGTTGATCGCTTCTCCTGAGGCATTGGCCAGTGCGATCTGTGCCTGCGCTTCTCTTTTAGCCGCTTCAAGTTTACCATCTGCTTCCAGGATAGCAGCATTTTTATTACCTTCCGCAGTCGTCTCGATGGCACGTCTTTCACGCTCAGCAGCTGCTTGACGCTCCATCGATGCCTGCATGGAAGGACTCGGGTTTATGTCTTGTATCTCAACTGATTTTACGGTTACACCCCAGTCTGCAACATCATCGATGATCGAGTCTTTGAGCTTGGTTTTGATCTGTTCACGGTTGGAGAGGGCATCATCCAGGTTCATCTCCCCCAGAATTGAACGCAGTGTGGTCATAACAAGCTGCTGGATCGCTGCTCTGAAATCTTCGATACCGTAGATGGCATCACGCGGGTTGGTGACACGTGCAAATGTCACGGCATTGGTATGGATGACGGCATTATCTTTGGTAATGACCTCTTGTTCCGGGATGTCAAGGATGAGGTCTCTGGTAGAAACCCTTTGACGGATCGATTCGATGTAGGGAATGATGAGGTTGAGCCCCGGTTTAAGGGTACGGCTGAACTTTCCCAATCGTTCTACGACCCACTCTTCACCCTGTGGGACGATATTGATACCCTTATAGAGGGTTACGATGACCGCAATTGCTAAGATGACCAATATGTTTAGTACTTCCATGGTGACTTCCTTATGATGTTATAGGTTCAACTTCTATGAGCTGTCCATTGATCTGCACGATCTTTACACGTGTACCTTTGTGAATATCTATTTTAGAGATGGCATGCCAGTGTGTATTGCCAAGAACGGGTGTATCAAACTTGACTTTGCCTCTGCTGTGTGGCTGTATATCTTCCATGACCACACCCAGGGTATCAAGTCTATAGTTGGATTGTCCGCTATCTGTTACCGGTTCTTCCCTGAACCACTTGAACCAAGCAGCAATGGCAAGTACGGAGAGTATCATCCAAATGGTGAGTTCCATGGTAAAAGAGAGGTCCAAGAAAATGTCCAGAACCCCAACAACAATGGCTGCGATACCAAGACCCAAGATAAAAAATGTACCCATGTTCATATCCCAGATAAGCAGTGCTATACCCAAGACGATCCAGTGCCACCACAAGATGGTTTCGTTAAGAAATTGAATCAATTTTGCTCCTTTTTTCTATCAAGAATTATTATATCATAAAAAACAATCATCGCTAAAAATTCATAAGAATAAGTATAATTTGGGTATAATCGCGAAAATTTTCGTACTTCGTACATCAAGGATAATAAATGTCAACTTTAAATGTATATTATGATAAAGATTGTGATATCAACATCATCAAGTCAAAAACAGTAGCAATGATCGGTTTCGGTTCACAAGGACATGCACATGCAGAAAACCTTAGAGATTCAGGTGTAAATGTGGTTATCGGTGTAAGAGAAGGTGGTTCATCTTGGAGAAAAGCTGCGGCTAAAGGTTTTGAAGTACTTTCTGTTGCAGATGCTTCAGCAAAAGCAGATGTTGTTATGATCCTTCTTCCTGATGAAAACCAGGCTGAGATCTATAAAAATGAGATCGAACCAAACCTTAAAGAGGGTGCAACTATCGCATTTGGACACGGATTTAACATTCACTACGGAAGAATTATCCCAAGAGCAGATATCAACGTTACAATGATCGCACCTAAAGCACCGGGACATACTGTACGTTCTGAGTTCGTAAGAGGCGGAGGTATCCCGGATCTTATCGCTGTTGGTCAAAACCCAAGCGGTACAACAAAAGAACTTGCACTTTCTTATGCATCGGCTATCGGTGGTGGTAGAACAGCGATTATCGAAACTACATTCAAAGATGAAACAGAAACAGACCTTTTTGGTGAACAGGCAGTTCTTTGTGGTGGTGCTTCTGCATTGGTACAAGCTGGTTTTGAAACACTTACTGAAGCAGGATATGCTCCGGAGCTTGCATACTTCGAATGTCTTCATGAGCTTAAGCTTATCGTTGATCTTATGTTCGAAGGTGGGATCGCTGACATGAGATACTCTATCTCTAACACAGCTGAGTATGGTGACTATGTTTCTGGGAAAAGAGTTATCAACGCGCAGTCAAAACAAGCGATGAAAGACATCTTAAAAGAGATCCAAGATGGTAGATTTGCTAAAGACTTTATCCTTGAAGGTCAAGCAGGATACCCAAGAATGAATGCTGAAAGAGCAAATGACCAAGAACTTCTTATCACTAAGACTGGTAAAAAGCTTCGTGAAATGATGCCGTGGATTTCAGCGAACAAAATCGTAAACCAAGAAACTAACTAATCTTTTTAGTTATTTGCACTCATCTTTCTGTGATGGGTGCAGTCAGCTACAAATCTAAGTACAACTAACAAAAAATTTCTTGTTCATATTTTTCTTCTTGATTTTTCCTTGAACTTTATACTCATTCTAAATGCTTCTTTGTTACAATAGTCCAAAATTAAATACTAGCGGACTTCATGGCAGAACAATCCAAAAAAAACAGTACCGGATCATCTTCGAGAAGAAGAAGGTCATCATCAAAGAGAAGATCTAAAAAGAAATCCACTTTCAAAGCAAGTCTTTTTATCGTTCTGGGTGTATTTTTGATGATATCGATGGTGGCTTTTGGGTATTTTTTGGGACAGAACGATCTGTTGAACGGTCATACACCTATAGAGCAGACCTATAAGACGCATGCTCAAGAGACTAAAAAGAAAATGGTTGAAGATGTCGCGAAGAGCAAAATACAACAATCAGAATTAAAAAAAGAACCTGTTGAAAAGAAGGAAGCCGGTGAGAAGACGCTTGCTCCTGCAACATATCTTACTGATGAAAAGATAGAAGAAGCGTTATCAAAAAAAGAGAAAGAACCTACGATACAATTGGCAGATAAAGGCGAAAAACCAAAACTGGTGATCATCATTGATGACGTGTCCACAAGAAGCCAACTCAGGTTGATACAGTCTACAGGGCTAAAGATCACTCCGTCCATATTTCCGCCATCTCAACGTTCCATGACATCACATACCTTAGCTAAAGGACTGAAGCATTATATGATCCATCTACCGATGGAATCAGGAAGTGCGCAGTTCAATTCACAGACCAAAACACTTCTTACAACCTCTAGCAAAAAACAGATCGAAACCAGGGTAAAAGAGATCAGAAAACTTTTCCCTACAGCACGTTATGTCAACAACCATACGGGCTCTGTCTATACAGATAACTATCATGCGATGAAGAGACTCTATGGAGCACTTCGTTCAGAGGGATTTGTGTTTGTGGACAGCCGGACGATCGCTTCTACCAAAGTACCGCAGATCACAGATGAATTTGGTGATGTCTATATAGGAAGAGATATTTTTATAGATAATGAACATAACATTCCCTATATACACAAACAGCTTCAAAAAGCTGTCAATAAAGCGAAGAAAAGAGGGCATGCGATCGCTATAGGTCATCCTCATAAAATGACATTAAAGGCACTTGCCAGTGCAGAGAGTATCCTTAAAGATGTTGAACTTGTCTATA
>DATCTA010000200.1:0-3102 GCA_036568165.1 Sulfurovum sp. | reverse complement strand
CGGCATTCTGGTTTCAACACAAATCCTGATACCTAATGGTTACGGTTTAGGATTGCTTATGGCATACGTATTTATACCTTCAATGATTGGATCACTCATCATCCTTCTACTCAAATGGAGATTTCAGCCGCTGCTTAAACTGATCTCTTCATTTTTGTTTGGAGCTGGATATATAGGTGCATCAGCATTTGCAGTTGCTTCCACACATCTTTTTTTAACTTAAAGAGATTAAAGATATCCCCCGATTACTCGGGGGTATAACAGAATATTCTTTCATACGTATAGACTAAATTTACTTCCATTAATATTCATTTTTATCAACTGTCGATTTTGTAAGCAAATATGTTAAAATCTGATATAGATTAATCACAGATACGAAGTGCTCATATGACATTTTAAACATCGACTCTGTTAGTCACTCTTGACATTTTATAATTTGTTCGGACGTGTACTTAAGAGATATAGTATCAAAAAGTTAGAAACATGAAAAAAGACATCAATGATATTTTAGATCCATTTCATAAAGAAGATTTAGCCAATCCTGTGCACCCATCTGTCTATATCGACGATGAAAACTATAAATTTCTGATTTTGAGACTACCTTCTATAAATGATAGGAATGATATTGTAATGGTCTCTAGAGGTTTTGTATTTTTTGAAGAAGACATTTATCAATATGACAAAAAATTGCAGAAACTGGTAAAGCTGGGTAATAATTGGCATGCATTTTATCTTTATCTTGATGAGATCATTGATGATGCGTTAGGTTTGTCATCACGGATGAATGATGAAGTTATTGATATGGAAGAGAGACTTTATAGACAAAAAATACCAAACGATCTCTTAAGCAGCTGGTTTTCTCATAGAAGTTACTTGATACGTATGAATAGAGTGATGAGACGTACGATAGATATCTATGAGAAATTTTATACAAAAAATAAACAGAGTTTTGAGGCGTTCATACATAATTTTGATGACTTGTCTGAACACTTATTAAGAAGCCAGCGTTATATTGAACACAGTATTGAAAAACTGAACAGTATCTATAGCTTTTATAGTGCTATCAACAATGACAAAATGAACCGTTCTGTCTATCTTTTAACCATTATTTCGGCTGTCTTTTTACCTTTAAACCTGGCTGTAGGATTTTTTGGAATGAACACAGGTTCACTGCCTTTTACAAGTGACGGCGGGACGCTTAAAGTCGTAATGCTCTTAAGTTCCATTTCTATAGTGCTGGTTCTATTTTTACTCTATAGAAAACAAAAATAAGCACTTACAGTAAGGGGGTAGACAGTTGACAGACCTGGGTAGTTGGCCTTTGGCATACATTATAGCAGCATTCGCTACAGTAACAGTAGTTATTGGGTGGTTTGGTGTCAAGATGACAAAAACTGCCCGTGATCTTGCTCAAAGTACCGGAATGGGTGAAGCAATGATGGGGGCTCTGTTCATTGGTGCATCAACTTCATTATCCGGTATCACGACATCTGTTACTGCTGCATCTTCTGGTTATGCCGAGCTGGCAGTGAGCAATGGCCTGGGAGGCATCGCAGCACAAACTGCATTTTTGGCATTGGCTGATATCGCTTATAGACGTGCAAACCTTGAACATGCTGCAGCATCAGCTGAAAATCTTTTCATGTCTGCTTTTCTGCTGACATTGTTATCTATACATACATTGGCATTATCGATCCCTTCTCTGAGTTTTTTTTCCATTCACCCTGCATCATTTATTTTAGTGATCGTCTATATTTTTGGTATCAGACTTTTAGCCAAAACGCACAATGCACCAATGTGGCTGCCGAAAAGAACGAAAGATACATCTTCTGAAGCCGTTGAGCATCCTTATCATCGTAGACGCCATATGGGGATGCTTTGGTTACAGTTTATGGTTTATGCCGCGATCGTTGCCTTCGCAGGATGGTCTTTGGCGCAACTTGCAATACCTTTAGTGGCAAATACCGGTTTATCGCACGGTGTAGTCGGTGGTGTCTTTACAGCTGTATCTACATCTATTCCTGAACTTGTTGTTGCCATTACAGCAGTACGAATGGGTGCATTGAATCTGGCAGTGGGTGATATTATCGGGGGGAATGCTTTTGATACGCTTTTTGTCGCTGCATCAGATGTTGCTTATAGGGAGGGACCGATCTATGCAGCGATCTCTGCTCCAGAGCAGTTTTGGCTTGCAAATTCGATGTTGATGACCTGTGTTCTGCTTATGGGATTGATCTATCGTGAACGGCATGGTCCGGGAAATATAGGTATGGAGAGTGTGCTACTGCTGGTACTCTATTTTGGAGGATTATTTGCTTTAAATATGCTCGGGTGATATTTAGTCAAATTGCGTATCAAACACCTCTTCAAAGATCTCAGGGATACGGCAGGGTTTTCCGTTATCTATGTAGACTAAAAGCACTTCCATACTGAAAACCTTCACTTTTTCTTTCCAAACTTCCTGTAATAGAACGATAGATGAGCGTTTCTTTGTTATGATCTTTGTCGTGACATTCAGTGTGTCTCCAAGTTTGGATGTGGCTAAAAAACTGGCTTTGATATCACGTACTACAAATCCATTGTGATCACCCAACGTTGGTGTCATCCCCCGTTGAAAAAAGATCTCAGAACGTGCACGTTCGCAATATTTGATTTAATTTTATAAATAATTATGTACTCTATTATTAAAGTACTATAATTAGGTGTTTATATATGATATACATAAAAAAGTTGTACTCTTAAATATTTTTATAAAAAATGTACTCTATATATTCAAAAAAATATTATAACTAACTGCATATAAAATGCAATCATTTCTAAATTCTAAACTTCATTATTTTCATTATTTTCTGTTTGTCGTAAAACACTAAATTGAATTGAAATGTGATACAAGTTTTATATCCAATGCAAATGCAGATAAAACCTTATAAATTTATATATTTTATGAGGTTTTCTAGTGAAGTTTTATTATCATCCTTTTCTTTGCTAATGATGTTATAGTAATCCTAGAAGTTTTAAGATCGCTTTTCCCAGTTTGATACGTTTAGCTGCATCAGAAGGTTGGTTTATGTCAATATTTAGAGCGAACACATAGGCGTGTCC
>DATCTA010000199.1:0-20404 GCA_036568165.1 Sulfurovum sp. | reverse complement strand
ACCATAAAGGATACGCAAAGCCGTACCGCCGTAAAAAAGCGCATGATCAAAGAACCCTCCGCGGTAGAGACCAAGAAGTACGATCTCCTGAAGTATCTCTCTTAATGCTTCATAGGTTTTTTCAGCCGTTGAGAGATCATACTTCTCAAGCATTTTTGCTATGGCAGGGTGTATCAGCTTAGGCACTTTCTTTCCTTTTTGCAATGAGTTTGGCAAGATTCGTCAGATTTGAAGACCTGTATGCCTGTGCAATCTGTGAAATAAGTACGGCATCCAGTAAAAGCAGCTCTTCCCACTCGATACGCAGATCATACTCTAAATACTCGGAGAGCTTCTCCTGTGAAAGCTTTCCGATCCCTCTGTCTGCACGTATCTTGTCGCACAGAGCCTTTTCAGGTGTAGCGATCAGCTTTCCTCCGTTTTTATTGTCATAAAGCCAGTCTATACCCATTGCATAGGCTTGCAGTGGTACAGGCTTGTATGTAAAGCGTCCTATAGAGGTATCAAAATTCTTTTTGCTATGCAGAGTAGCAGAGGTGACTTCATAAACCCTTTCAGGTATCAGTCCATAGTGAGAGAGCGCATACTCATACGAGACATAAGAAGGGGCATAGAGCATATTGGCCGCAGTGATCAGGTCAACAGGTTCTTTCTGGAACTCTTTTCCAAAAGCGTATATCCCTTTTTTCAGACGTATAAGTTCTCCTTTTTTCACCATATAGGAGATCTTTGCATTGACATTGCTCACACACCCAGACAATAGTGTCTCAAGTCTCTCATGGGTAAATACCGATGTAGTGATATCTTTTCTTAGTTGCATTATATTCATACGAGTATTGTAGCACAAACATATCTAAAAGTATACAGATAAAACAAATTATTTGTATTATCTGTTAATAAAAAGACATATTATATTATTCATTACGTCGGTTTTGCCATTTAGATTAATCTATTATCAAACTTTAATGTTCTCATTATCACACTTTGTTGTTCATTCTCAATCTTTGTCGATTCTTAGAGAAACTAAAAAGATAAATGAGCCTATCTTTTTGGGTTTCTCTGTGCCAATTTGATGTGTATATGTATGATCTCCAATGCGGCAGGTGTAACACCGGATATCTGAGAGGCTGCAAAGAGTGTAGGAGGTGTGGCAAGTTCGAGTTTCTCAACTATCTCATTGCTCAGTCCTGAAATATTTCTATAGTTAAAGCCTTCTGGAATTTTGATCTTGAGCATATCATCCATCTGTAAGATCTGCTGCTGCTGTTTTTCAATGTAACGGCTGTATTTTGCTTCGATGAGGATCTGCTCGATCACATCATCATCATACTTGTCAAACTCCGGCACTAATGTCACCAGTTTTTCCCTGTTAAACTCACCGCGGCCTATGACATCGAGCATGTAGGTTTTATCGCTGATTTTCGTAGCCCCAATGGACTCAAGTTTTGCCAGGAACTCTTTTGTAGGCGTTGCATGACTGATCCTTAAGATATCCAATGCCTCTTCAATATTGGCTTTTTTCTCTTCAAACTTCTTAATGTAATCATCATCCAAAAGCCCCAGCTCTTTTCCATAATGTGAAAGTCTCATGTCTGCATTGTCTTCACGCAAGAGCAGTCTATACTCTGCACGGCTGGTGAACATACGGTAAGGCTCTTTGGTCCCTTTGGTGACCAGGTCATCTATCAGTACCCCGATGTAGGCTTCATCACGTCTTAGAACAAAAGGCTCTTTGCCCTGCACACTCAGTGCCGCGTTGATCCCAGCCATCAGTCCCTGTGCTGCCGCCTCTTCATAACCTGTGGTACCGTTGATCTGACCTGCGGTATAGAGCCCTTTAATCTTCTTGGTCTCAAGTGTATGTTTGAGATCCGTTGGCTGAATATAGTCATACTCTATCGCATACCCGTAACGCACGATCTTCGCATTTTCCATACCCTCAACCGAACGTACCATCTCAAGCTGTACATCGATAGGCAAAGAGGTGCTCATTCCGTTTATATAGTACTCTGTCTCATCTATCGTTTGAGGTTCGACAAATATCTGGTGTCTTGGTCTATCTCGAAAACGGTTGATCTTATCTTCTATACTAGGACAATAACGCGGTCCTACACCTTCTATCTGTCCGGAGAACATCGGTGCCCTGTAGAAATTACTTTCAATGATCTCATGGGTATGCTCATTGGTATAGGTAACATAACAAGGAAGCTGCTTCGGATTGAACGTTTTCTTGTCCGTTCTAAAAGAAAAAGGCGGTGGCGGTGTATCGCCAGGCTGTACTTCCATGTTAGATATGTCAACACTTTTTGCATCGATACGTGCACAAGTACCTGTCTTAAGACGCCCGATGTTCAGACCTAGACTACGAAGATACTGTGCCAGTTCTACTGAAGCGAACTCACCCTGTCTTCCGGCTGTTTGTTTCTTTTCTCCTATATGGATAAGTCCGTTGAGAAAAGTTCCAGCTGTGATAACCACTTTGGCTGCCGTATAAGTATTGCCAAGTTGTGTGGTGACACCTTTCACCTCTCCCTCTTCAATGATAAGACCTTCGGCTATCTCCTGCTTTACATCCAGGTTCTCCGTGTTCAGTACCACATTACGCATATAGATACGATACTTGTCCATATCTATCTGTGCGCGCGAACCTCTTACTGCAGGCCCTTTGGAAGCATTGAGCGTACGAAACTGTATACCTGTCTTATCTGTACAAAGACCCATCTCACCGCCCAGTGCATCCACTTCACGGACCAAGTGACCCTTGGCCAGTCCGCCTATGGCAGGGTTACAAGAAGAAGCCCCTATCTGCTCTGCTAAAATTGTGATCATCAGTGTACTGCATCCCATACGCGCTGAGGCCAAAGAAGCCTCTATACCTGCATGTCCGCCACCGATGACTATGACATCATAATTCATAAAAAACCTTACTTCTTATTCCCAAGGAAGAAGAAAAAATATATTTTGCTATAATAAGCGAATTATATCCAAAAAAAATATTATTAAAATACGACTAGTCGTATGAGCCAACTGCTGAAGTTGACTCAGCGTCAGCGTAGTGTTATGAGCTTAGCTCATGACACGTCCTAATCAAGGAACTCTATGTTTACAGGTCTTATTCGAGAAATTGCTACTGTCAAAAACTACCAAAACAATATCCTAACTATCCAGTCCAAACACCCGGCAAAACTGGGTGATTCCATCGCTATAAACGGCATCTGTCTTACTGTCATCAAAGTAAACAGTGACGGTTTTGATCTTGAACTGGCAGATGAGACACGTTCCATCATTGATGAAAGCAAGATCTCGGGCCAGGTACACATGGAACCTGCGATGATGATGAATGATCGTTTTGAAGGGCATATCGTACAGGGACATGTTGATTGTGTCGGTACCGTTTCAAAGATGACACCTAGAGAAAATGCCACAGACTTCATCATAAAGGTCGATAAAAAATATATCAAACATATCGTTCCAAAGGGTTCTATAACCATAGATGGCATCTCACTGACGGTCAATGATGTTGGAGAAGACAACTTCAGGCTCACTATCATCCCGCATACACTCAAAGAAACCTTGATGAAAAACTATAAGGTTGGCACCAGGCTCAATATAGAAACCGATGTCTTTGCAAGGTACATTGACCACATTCTCTCTCACAGAAATTCCAAAAAAGGAATGAGCTGGAGTGAGATCGACAACATACAGATGACGTACTAGTGAATATCTACGACTACATCACCCCACAAAACGGTGAAACCTTCACCACCCTGCTTGAGCACAAAGATATCAAGATCAACCGTATCGTGAGTTCAGCTGAATTAGATGAAAAGATCTATCAGCAGGAAGAGGATGAATGGCTGGTTTTACTTGAAGGTGAAGCTACCCTGCTTTTAGAAAAGGAAGAGAAAATCATTAAAAAGGGAGATACCCTTTTTATCCCTTCAAACACACCTCATCAAGTTTTAAGAACAAGAAGCGGAACGGTTTGGTTAACCGTTCATATCTTTTAAAAATTCTGCATCTTTTAGACTTCGTGCATCCGGATTACGTACTTTTTTGAGTTCCATATCTACATACACCAACCCTTTTAACATCTTTGGGCTGGCAATGGTTGACGGACGCATCTTTTCACCACTGTAGATATAAACATAAAAATCATTTTCATAGAGCCCCATACGAGTTACTATGGCAGTTGAATAGGTAGTGAGTATTGCATCATCTGTGCAAATAGTCTTTATATCTTCAAACCACTCTTTTGTCCACAGCAATGGGTTTTGTTTCGGGCTGAAAGCATCCTGATAGACGATGTCTATCTTTTTTTGGATCGTCGGGATACTTTTTCTTGCATCTCCAAGCAGTATCTCTATTTTAAACTGATCATCTTCATAGAAAAGATCCTGGCTTACCGCCTTTATGATCGGCTTGATCTCATCAAACTCTGAAGGAAAATCAAAAGTCTCCAGTGAGCGTACGAGTCCCTCATCAAACTCAGGGGAAAGTATGTGTACCTTTGTCTTCAGGCCTAGCGTTTTGATGTAATAGAGTGTCGAAAAAGTGTTATAGCCCAGACCAAAACAGATATCCAAAATGGTTATTTCTGTTTTTTCTTTGCTCAAAGCCAAAGCCGGTTTGACATGCTTCTGTAGTGACTCATGCAGGGCACCGTCTTTGGTTGAGTGATAGGATTCATCAAATTCGACAGAGAAAAGCGTATTGGTACCATCTTCGCATCGTACCAGCTTCTTTTGTTCTCTTAAAGATTCATTGTACATTAAATCTCTCTATGAGAAATAGATAGATACATTATTTGTTTGCTTCTTTTATCTGTTTTTTTGTCATTTTAAGTTTTTTATTGTCCATCACACCGATACCTCTGTCCAGAACAGTATGTGCGATCAGTTGTGCTTCACCCAATGAATGCATTTTATAGGTACCGCACTGATATTTATTGAGTTCCGGGATATCTTTTTTACTTTCCACTTCAAGCACATCCTTCATCGACTTCTTCCATGCTTTAGCTACCTCTTTGGCCTTAGGTGATCCAAGCAGAGACATATAGAACCCTGTACGGCATCCCATCGGAGAGATATCAATGATCTCTACATTTTTGCTGTTAAGATGGTCTCTCATGAAACCTGCAAAAAGATGCTCTAGGGTATGTATACCTTTTTCCGATAGCGTCTCTTCATTGGGTACACAAAAACGCAGGTCAAATACCGTGATGTCATCTCCGCTCGGAGAACTCATCTTTTTGGCAACACGCACTGCGGGAGCGATCATCTTTGTATGGTCCACTGTAAAACTGTCTAATAATGGCATAGGCTTTCCTTCATAGTTTTTTTTGATTATAGCGTTTTAATTTTTATTGCAATTGAGTTATGAACTTCACAGCCTCAAGTGCACTCTTAGCTAGATTGGGCGTATGCTCCAAGAGCATTACCTCATCTGCATATCCGCATGTCACAGCAACACTCTCTATATTCGCTGCTTTGGCTGCGATGATATCCATCGGTGTATCGCCTATCATCCAATACCTTTTTTTATCACTTTGCAACTTTGATAACGCATTTAAAATAGGTTCAGGGTGCGGTTTTGGATGTTCCACATCCTCTCTGCCTATGAGTACATCAAAATAATGCATCAAGCCCATATGCTCCAAAAGTTCTATGGAGTATTTGGCCGTTTTGGTTGTCACAACACCCAGCACAGCATGTTGGCTTGCAAGTTCCACAGCCTCCCTTGCCTGAGGAAGCAACACTGTCTTTGCACGGGAGATCTTTTGATAATGGCTCTTATAGGCCTGTACATGTGCATCTACAAAAGCAGCTTCGACACCAAGTGTAGCAAACATCGCATCAAGAGGATGCCCGATCAGATCTTTGATCAGCTCCTCATGAGGCACAGGTGCATCAAACGTCTTGAATGCGACACTGAAACTTTCCAATATCGCTTCTGTAGAATCGATGAGCGTTCCATCCAAATCAAACAATATAACCATTTTTTTCTTTCTTTCCTATTCACAAAATACTATCTGACAGCTTTTTTCTTTTTAGGCTTTCCCGGATCAGGATTGAACTTCAGGATGGTAGCGATAGGAATAATAAACCCGCCAATGATTACGACCCAAAGCAATATACCCAGTTCATCATAATTTGCCGCTACCACTACCTGGCCATTTTCTTTGATCTCTCTGGTAACGACAAAGATCTGGTTAAGATATTTACTTAACAATCCGCCCGCATTCAAAGCGATATTCATCAGAGAGGCCATAAGGGCGAACCATGTTCCTTTATGCCCCTCTGGAGCATAGATCGCTATCAGTGTCAGCATCAATACCTGCGCGATATAATCAAAAGGCGAAGCTACAGCAGTATCTACGATCGCGATCGTTCTTGCATCAAGTCCAAGCATCGTATGTATATCGTAATACATCGCCAGGATCGGCAACGAAAGCACACTTCCTATCACAGTCATCCAAATCAGTACTTTGCCTATGGATTGATTGATAATATACTTCGAACTGATCCACATTCCAACCAGTGCCAGTGAAGCCCCTATCTGCCCTAATGTTCCAAAGAATGCTTTATCAAATCCCAATACATCTATCTCCCACCACGTCAATGCAGGACCTACAGTCGGCATCGCCCTGTAGACGAAAATTACTAGCATTGCCATCTTTATATGCCTGATGGTATCGGGGTCCAACTCCATAACCAGTGTACGCAGAAAATAGAGTACTACACTCAAAGAGACTACAAAGACTATCTCCTGCGAATAGGGTACTTCATTGTATCCAATGATCACAACAAAAAATGCAAAGATAAATCCGCCAAAAAAGATCTTTTTATTGAGCGGTGAACTTTGAACGGGATTGAGTTTTACGAAGGTTACGCCCAGTAGAGAAAGAATCGGTATAAACAAAGAGAGTTTGAACATCGTCTCATAACTGTAAATCTCTGCTAGCCAGCCCTTCAAGCCTGAGACGACAAAAACAGCCAGACCCAGAGAGATCCTGGCCAGCACCTGTATCATAGCCAGCTCTTTTCTGATCTCTTCAATAGGCTGCGTGTTATCGACCACCTCGGTGCTCATGGTATCAGCCACCACATCCTGTATCACAAAACCGACCACGGATATGACCGATGCAAATATATAGACCTTCTCTTTAGTATAAGAAGCCAGCCAAACTGCATCTGAAACCAAACCGATCATCAGCGTTGTACCAAACACCATCAACAAAGCCCCGATATATACATAGATCTTACGGTTGGATCCAAACAGCGTAAAGGAGTCCACTATCTGGCCAAATATCATCTTGATGGTCCAAGGTACAGTCAACCAGACCGCAAGAGAGATAAGATTTTCAGCAGAAAGGTTCAAATGCTCTTTCACCCAAAATGTCTCGGCAACTGCTGCAAATCCGCTTGCTCCATAGGCAAAATAGATAAGCAGTAGCGGTAAATAGCGCATTCTGATCGCCCGGATGGGTGTCATGATCATTTCAAAAAAATTTGTCATCAAATATCTTTAGGAGTAAATTGAAAAATTATTCTAACATATTATGTAAAATTTTCGTCGATGGACGATGTTTTGTCCACCGCTTATCCTATTGGAAATTTTGGTGCTGACTTTAACAGTTTTTGTGTGTAGGGGTGCTGTGGGTCGTTCATCACTTTTTCCACAGACCCCTGTTCGACGATTTTTCCCTCTTTCATCACTGCGATCTCATCTGCAATCGTAGGCACGATAGAAAGATCATGCGTAATGAACAGATAGGATACCCCTGATTCATGCTGCAGTTTCTGTAACAGTTTGAGTATTTGGGCCCTGACGGAAACATCCAAAGCAGAAGTAGGTTCATCACAAATGATCAATTCAGGTTCAACGGCCAGTGCCCTGGCAATTCCTATGCGTTGACGCTGCCCTCCCGAAAACTCATGGGGATAACGGTGCATATGTTCTGCTTCCAATTCGACTTTTAAAAGCAGTTCACTGATCTTGGCATCCTGTGCTGCTCTGTTCTTTGAACCAACACCCAGGCTCACCATTCCTTCCCGGATAATATCACCGATCGTCATACGGGGGTTTAATGCAGAGAAAGGATCCTGGAAAACAACCTGTATCTTGCGACGATAGGGTTTGAGTGCCGATGGACTCAGATGAGCAAGATCCTGGTCTTCAAATCTGATACAGCCCTCTGTTGTGGGTATCAACGAAAGAATCGCTTTTCCTATGGTACTTTTTCCACTTCCCGATTCACCAACCAGAGCAAGTGTTTTGCCTTTAGGGATGGAAAAACTGACTCCGTCGACTGCTTTGGTATGACCTACAGTACGTTGAAAAAAACCTTTTTTGATAGGGAAGTGAATCTTCAATTCCTCTACTTCAAGCAGTTTTTGCGACTTGACTTCTGCCTCTTTGTACTCTTTGGAAGGCATCGCATCTTTTAAAAGGCTTTTTGTATAAGGATGCTTGGCATCAGTGAAAAATACATTACATGGTGCTTCTTCGACTATCTCACCATAGCGCATTACAGCCACCCTGTCTGCTACCTGTGCGACTACCCCCATGTCGTGGGTGATGAAAAGTATGGAAAGGTTTCTTCTGACCTGTATCTTTTTAAGTAACTTCAGTACCCTTGATTGTATCGTAACATCCAATGCAGTAGTTGGCTCATCTGCGATCAAAAGGTCCGGTTCACATGCTAAGGCAATAGCGATCATCACCCTTTGTTTCTGTCCCCCTGAAAGCTGATGAGGATACCAGTTATATCTCTGTTGGGGATCTTTCAGAGCGACTTCCTCAAACAGTGAGATCACCTTCTCTTTAATCGCCTCTTTTTTCAAGCCCAGATGTATTTTTATCACTTCTGCGACCTGTTCTCCTATGGTCATAACAGGATTTAAGGCCGTCATAGGTTCCTGGAAGATCATGGCAATCGACTTGCCCCGGATCTTTTGCATTTTGTATTCCGGAAGCAAGAACAGGGAATCATCTTTGAGTTTAATATCTCCCGAACTCACGGAGATCACATCGGGAAGCAGTCTCATAATGGCCAAAGATGTAAGTGATTTACCTGAACCGGATTCACCCACGAGTGCAAATATCTCTCCTTGTTCTATATTAAAACTGATGCCCTTAAGGAGTTTCTCTCCATCTACGGTAAGACCGAGGTTCTCTACACTTAAAAGAGGCTTCATGATTTATTCCTTGGGTCCAGTACGGTCTGGACGCGGTCAGATAATAGATTGGCTGCCAAGACCAGTACGAACATAAAGACGAAGGCAGAGAAAAGTGACCACCAGACCATTGGATCTCTTGCCATTTCAAGTCTTGCCTGGTTGATCATATTCCCCCAGCTGTGCATCGTAGGGTCAACCCCTACTCCTACATAAGAAAGTACAGCCTCAGCCAATACCAGACCGGAGAAATCAAGTACCACTGAGATAAGAATGATATGCATCAGATTGGGGATGATATGACGGCGGATGATCGTCAGTTTACTCACACCAAATGCTTTGGCAGCAGTCACAAACTCTATCTGCGATATTTTCAGCGTCTCTGCGCGCACCAACCTGCACAGTCCTGTCCAGCTCGTGATCCCCAATATAAGGATCAAAAACAATAGCCTCAGATCAGATCGCTCCAAGGTACTCTCAAACCAGGTAGGATTATTGTTCATCATGACCTGCATTGAGAGTACACCCGCTGCGATAAGAAGGACTCCGGGAATGGAACTGAGTGTGGTATAGAGATATTGAATCACATCATCTACCCAGCCTCCAAACAAGCCTGCACTTACCCCCAAAAGTATAGCCACAGGCAACATGATCAAAGTGGTCAAGATACCGATAAGCACCCCCGTTCTAATGCTTTTCAAACTTTGATAGAGTACATCTCCGCCTACTTTGTCTGTACCCAGCACATGATAATCAAAGCTCAGCATGTAAAACCAGGTAAAAAGTGTGATCAACAGTGTCATTGTCACATAGGCTGTACGCCAGGGAAGCTTGGTTCTCCCCTGAAGCGTCATTCTAAACGTATCTTTAAACCCTTCTTTGCTGCGCCAAAGCATATGCAAGAAAACCAATACCATACTGATCGCCAGACCGATCATGACTGCATTTATGGATCTCTTTACACTTACATCACTGTGGGAGACATGCTTAAGCGGCAGATACTCCTGCTTTGTCACACCATTCTCGTCTACCACCATTGATTTTGTATATTCATGCTGTGCAAAAGGTGCAGAATAGGTACGTTCTACACCTTCTATATTGTGTGCGAAGATCAAATCCAAAAGACTGACCATCTCAGCATATTGGACCTGCTCGCTTTTGCTGTCAACCGATTCTACCGCAAAACGTAAATGGACCGAATCCAGAAGGGTAAACAGAAGATAAAATGACAATATAACAGCGGAAGCCATTGCAATACTCGACCTGAATATAGCATGCCACTGCTGTCTGACCTGAGGAGAACGAGATGCTCCCCAGCCCAACAAAACCAGGACACTGAGCAATCCCCAAACCAGCATATCGGTCCAAAGTAGAGATACCATCATAATTTTACCCTTGGATCAAACAAAGTATAGGAGATATCTGTCAGAACAAGCCCGAATATATAAAGTACAGAGCCCAAAAAGACCATCGCTTTTACGATCGCAAAATCCTGTGAGCTGATGGCATCTATCGTATAGGAACCTAGTCCCGGAATACCAAAGAATGACTCCATGATCAAACTTCCCATAAAAAGTGTAGGTATCACAACCACCACACCGGTCAAGATCGGTAACATCCCATTACGCAGCACATGTCCAAAAAGCACCCTGATCTCTGAAAGTCCCTTTGCTCTTGCAGTGCGGACATAATCCTGGTTTATCTGCTCCAGAAAAATACTGCGGTACCATCTCACTCCTGATCCGATCCCTGCAAATACACCTATCAGTACAGGCAAAATGACAAATTTGATCCCGTCCCATCCGCTGTCATAGCCGGAGATCGGAAACCAGTGCCACATTTTGGAAAAAAGTACCTGCCCTGCAATGATATAAAAAAGACTCGAAATAGACATGATCATCACGGCAACGATCATCATACTCGTATCCAAGACCGATCCGCGAAAAAGTACCAGAAGCAAAGCCAGAGATATATTGGTGACCAATGCAATGATAAACGTAGGCAGTGCTATCGCCAAACTAGGTCCCATGCGCTCTTTGATATCCGAACCGATATCACGATTGGAGTCAGAAATACCAAAATCAAAGGTAAAAAGTTTGATGGACTCTTTCATAAACAGTGTTTCAGTCAATACGGAGACACCTTGGGCATCAGGGTTGAGAAAAAGCGGCTTGTCATATCCTCTTTGTTCTTTCCATGTCTCGATCATTTGAGTACTTACCTGTTTTGCGCCTAAATGTGCTCTGGCCATATCTTCAGGACTGTTCACCATAAAAAAGAGCATGAAGGTAATAAGATTGACCCCTATCAATATAGGAACAGCATAGATCACTCTTCTTAAAATATAGGCAAACATTAATGCTCCTCTTTTATAATCACGGCTTTTTGTCTGTTTTGATAGATACGGTACAATACTAATCCTGATATAACCACCAATACTATAAAAAAGACAAGTGGCAGAATTCGAGGCTGATTCCACTCTTCTTGCTTGCTTGCTCTCAGCTTCGCATCAACACGTCTGTATTTGAACATATTGTTTGACATCGAATGAGGAAGGATGTTTTTATACCATTGGTGAGAGAGTGCCATTGAGATAGAATGGACACCCCATACCCATGGTGCATCTTCTCTAAGGATTTCAAGCATTTTTTCTATCTTTTCTTTTCTTTGGGGTGTATTTTTCATGGTTTTAACCTCATCGAACAGTGCATCATATGTTGCATTTTGATAATTTGAACTATTGACGCCTGATCCCTTGGTCTTTACTACAGCATTGGGCCCGTAAAGTAAAAAGAGAAAATTTTCCGGATCAGGATAATCTGCGTTCCATCCCCAAGAGAAAAGCTGCACTTTGCCTTTTCTTACCTTCCTTTGAAAACGGTTATAGTCTGTAGATCGTATCACCAACTCTATACCCAGTTTTGCAAACTGCTTACGCTGCCAATCCATCAATGCCCTGTCATCAGGCCCTGTCGCTGTCACATCGTAATAAAGCTTAAGAGGTTTTCCTGTTATGATAGAAATACCGCCTGGATATCCTGCTTCAGCAAGCAGTCTTTTGGCAACGTCCATTGACTTTCGTACACGTTTTCCCTCTATCCAATCATAAACAACCTTATTTGTACCCGCTTCGCCCTCTTCATGTCCGAATATCCCCGGAGGGATAGGCCCCTGTGCGGCGGTTCCGCGTTCATTGATAAAAATAGAGATATACTCTTCCTGGTTTTGGGCAATACTGATCGCCTGTCGCAATTTCTTTTTTTCTTCGGTGTAGCCCCCTACAACAGGATCTGTCATATTAAAAGCCATATAAAATATGGAAGGTTCGACAGAACCTCTCAGTTTGATCCCTTTTTCAATCATTTCATCACTCAGGTCCATGCTCCCTACAGAAGAGACCTGGATCGTCTGATCAAATGCTTCAGAGCTTATCCCGGAATTATCATAATAGCCTTGCAGAAACTTATTCCACAATGGAATACTCTCTTTTTCCAAAGCATAAATGATCTCTTTGACAAAAGGCAGTTTTTTTCCTGAATCCACCAATAATTCTAGTGGTACTTCAGATTTTAGACGCTCCTCTTCACTCAAGGAAGGATAGTATTCAGTATGATAATTTGGATTGGCCAAGAGTCTCATCTGTTTATTGGGATTGTTTTCAGCCAGATAATAGGGACCCGTACCTACCGGGAACCAGTTCAATGTTATATTTTTAGCGATCAGGCCTTTTTGATTGTAGAAAAGATCTGCTTCCCAAGGGATCGGAGCAAAAAAATTCATGCTCAGCCAATAACTGAACTGCGGATACTTTCCTTTGATCCTGATGATCAGCACATTATCATCAATGACATTGACACCCTCGATAGAATAATCCCGAAGATCTGTCCATTGGTGAATCCTGTTTTTCTCTCTGGCTACTTGTGTTATTTCTTCAGAAAATGCTTCCAACCCGACGATATATGCCATCATAGTATCTAAGACAGGTGAGTTATTTTGTCTTACGGCCATTCTTTTGATAGCATACTCATAGTCTGAAGCGAACAGCCTTCTTGTTCCCACTTCCTTAAAATCATCAATTGAATCTATCTTTTCCAATTCTTCTTCACTCAGCTGAGTATACTTCAATGTTCCATCTTTATTTTTTACAAAGGCCGGATGATTTTGGTACATGATATCTTCTCTGAATTCCAAACGGTATTCAGAATACATCAGATCTTTTGCATGCTCATCAACTTCATTGCCTTCTTTATCCAGGTAACGAATCTGCGGCATTTTTGTAAGGGTCAAAGGCTCAAGTTCGTAAGGCCTTTTGAGATAATGATATTGTAAAGGAGGCTCATATATCTGGCTTATGATATTCCATTCATTTGCATTGTAAGATTGGACAGGATCAAGTCGTTTAAGCGGTATGGAAAAGGATGAAAATACAGTATCGGTTTCTATTTTTTTTGCATCATGCGGATTATTCCACACACCCGCAAATGTAATAATGGTCAGTAAGAATATCAATACAAATGTTTTTGAAAAATAACTATTCATAGATGCTTTGACATACCTTTCCCCATAAAAATTCTTTATTTAAATAGTATCACATTTTGACAACAAGTAAGATAATTCATAACTGCATAAAATAATATACATTTACTCCTAATTTCATAAATATAACTTATATATTTTAGGAAAAACTAAGACGGTTAAAAATTGTATTAAAATCATCACCCCTTAAAATAAATAAGTATTCTTAATTAATATAATAAAATACACTAATTTTAATTTTAATTTAATCATCACTGTTTTACACTTTATATGAACATAAATATAACCATTAATAATGGTAAACCACCATTATGGTTCAAAAAGGAAGAATAATGGCACGACTAGTAGTAATGGGTGGTGGAGTTGCAGGGCATACTGCTGCTACCTTTGCAAAAAAATGGCTAGGAAAAGAGCATGAAGTAGTGGTAGTTACTCCGAATTCTCAATGGAACTGGATCCCTTCAAATATCTGGGTAGGTGTTGGAGGGATGACAAAGGAGGATGTTGTATTTCCTCTTGCACCAGTCTATAAAAAAGCGGGGATCGACTATAGACAGGCATTGGCAGTCTCTATCCACCCTAATGGTAAAGAGGGAAGTGATACCCCGTATATCGTCATAGAGTCCACCAAAGAGGACACAAAAGGGCAAAGAGAAGAGTTGACCTATGATTATCTTATCAATGCCACAGGACCTAAACTAAACTTTGATGCAACAGAGGGGTTGGGTAACGGCAAAGGTGAACTGGGAGAACATACTGTTTCTGTATGTACTGCAGACCACGCTGTACATGCAAATGAAGAGCTTCAAAAAATCTTTGCGAAAGCAAAAGCAGGTGAAAGGCAGAAACTTCTTGTCGGTACGGGTCATGGTATGTGTACATGTCAGGGTGCTGCGTTTGAGTATATCTTCAACATCGAACATGAAGCAAGAAAAGCGGGTATCCGTGATATGCTCGATATCAAATGGATCTCAAACGAATCATTCTTGGGCGACTTTGGTATGGGGGGACTTCATATGAAAGTTGGAGGTTACGCAGTAAGTTCCAAACTTTTTGCTGAATCACTCTATGCAGAGAGAAATGTACAGTGGATCATCGGAGCACATGTCAACAAAGTAGAAGCAGGCAAGCTCCATTATGAACTTCTTGACGGATCGATGGGTGAAGAAGAGTTTGACTTCTCCATGCTTATCCCGCCATTTGCAGGTGTAGGCCTTAAGGCATACGATAAAGATGAATCGGATATGACAGATACACTCTTCGCACCGAACGGATTTATGAAAGTGGATGCAAAATATGATGCAGGTGCATATGAGAACTGGAAAGCCTCAGATTGGCCAAGAACCTACCAAAACCCTACATATAAAAATATCTTTGCAGCCGGTATCGCGTTTGCACCTCCGCACCTCATCTCTAAGCCGATGAGTTCTCCAAACGGTACACCGATCAACCCTACACCGCCAAGAACAGGTATGCCTGCAGGTATCATCGGAAAAGCGGTTGCCCACTCTGTATGTGACATGATCAAACAGGGAGAAAATGCACATCTGCATGAAGCTTCGATGGCAGAAATGGGTGCAGCCTGTGTTGCTAGTGCCGGTAAAGGATGGCTGGATGGTCAAGCTGCCGCGATGACGGTTTACCCTGTTGTACCGGACTTTGAAAAATACCCTGGAACAGGCCGTGATACAGACTATACATTTGGAGAGATCGGTCTTGCGGGTCACTGGATCAAACATATCTTGCACTATATGTTCATCTACAAAGCAAAACTCAAGCCGGGTTGGACATTGATCCCAGAATAATCAATAAAAAGAAAAAGAAAACAAAGGAGAGCGTATGAAAGAAGAAGAAGTAAATTTTCAGATTGAGCAATTCAACCTGACAATGATCCCGGGGAAATTCGCAAGAATGATGAGAACATGCAAGATCTGGCAATTTATCAGATTTATCGTGATCAACATCAAAATGCTGATCGTTGTAAGTAAAAGCCACTAAAACGATAACGTACCTTGGCCAGTCTAAGGTACGCTCAAATATACATTTATTCTATTTTTATCCTACAAAATCCTAAACATAGCATAAGCTTTTTTGTAAGCCTACCTATATGTTTTTATGGCATTATCTTTCCAAATACTTTTCTGAGTTCTGCAGTTGTTTGGTGTGCTGGATTTGTTCGAATCATTTTTTCTGATTGCGCTATCATGAGATAAATAGCATCAATGGTATGCTCTGTGATATACTCTTCTATGTTCACAGCATCTTGCGGGATATATTTTTTTACACCTAACTTTTTTGCCATTCCCATAAAGTTTGTCATTTTCGCAAATGATTTGACCATCGGATCAGCGATCTCTTTTACTGCATCATAGTATTTATATACTTGATTTGTTTTCATCTCTTTTATAATAATAGGCGTGATGAGCTCTTTAAGATCTTCTCGTGTGTGCTTTTTAAAATAGTCTGTTGCAGGACTCCCATCCATCATTAAAATGTCTGCAGCTTCGTTAAAAGTCATATCATCAATAGAGTCTACAAATATACCCGCAGTTTGCGGCGCTGCCCTTGCAGCTGCCCTGTTCATGGAGAGAATAAACTCATCCATCATTTCACCGCCGCCTGCAGCCCGGATCATAGACTCCATTTGGGAAAATGGCGGCGGCAGAGGGATCCTAACAGCCGGATTATCCATAAATCCGCCTTCTTTTCCTAGAGTATCAACCGCTTTGTTCACTCCTATTTTTAGGGCTTGTTTAAATGCTTTAGTGATGAGATCTGTACTTAATGCTCCCATCGACATCGTTTCCACCATCTCTTTTGCACTCATATCAGAAGGATGTCGAAATTTTTTAAAATCTTCTACGGAACTCTTGACTTTGTCCTTTACATCATCAAAACTAAATGCTTGAAGTGCAGTACTGCCGGCAAGTAAGGTAGTTACTAAAATTATTTTCTTCATATTTCTTTCCCTATATCTAATATTTTAACTATTTTTTAGTAAATTTTGTTGAATATGCAGAATAAATCACATCTATGACTACAATCACAGATACTACTAGTTAAGCTATAGAAACTTGTAATGTTTTTTATTGAATTTTAGTATTTGTATAAGAAAAATAATTGGGAGATATAAATAGATCTGCAAGGAAAAACCTTGCAGAAAGAAGTCGAAAAAATACCGACTATCTTTTTGAGAACTGTGGAGATCTTCTCGCTTTTTTCTTTCCTGGTTTCTTTCTTTCAACTACTCTTGAGTCTCTAGTAAGAAGTCCCATAGGCTTAAGGATCGCTCTGAAAGATGGCTCATACTCTACAAGTGCTTTAGTGATACCATGCTTAAGTGCATCCGCCTGAGCAGCATAACCACCACCAAGTGTAGTTGCTTTGATGTTCATAGAGTCAAGCTGCTTAGTAGCTTCAAGTGGAAGTCTAACTTTCATCTTCAATGTTTCGTGTCCACCTAGCCACTGGTCAAGTGTTTTACCGTTGATAGACATATCACCTTTACCCGGAGTGATCCATACTTTAGCGATCGCTGATTTTCTTTTACCTGTTGCGTAAATTGTTGCCATGCTTACGCCTCCTTATTGATTTGAGCAGTGTGTGGGTGTTCAGCACCTGCATATACTTTAAGCTTTTTAAGCATTGTTCTACCAAGAGTTGTCTTTGGAAGCATACCTCTTACAGCAAGCTTGTAAAGTTTCTCTGTATTGTTTTCTAACATATCACCAAGTTTTTTACTTTTTGTAGAACCGAAGTAACCACTGTGAGTAAAGTACTCTTTATTGTCAAGTTTAGTTCCTGAGAACTTTGCTTTTTCAGCATTGATGATAACTACGTAATCACCACAATCTACGTTTGGAGTAAATGATGGCTTGTGTTTACCTCTTAGAAGTGTCGCTGCCTCAGTTAGGATACGACCAAAAGTTTTACCTTCAGCATCGATCAGAACCCAGTCACGTTGTACTTCAGCAGGTTTAAGAACTGATGTCAATTTCATGAATTTTCCTTGTTATTATTAAAAACGTTCTCCTTATTCCCGGCTCAGAAATAAGCATGATTATTTGGAGAATTATGTTTAGTGAACGGATTGTACCCAGTTAAACTTAAAATTTATTTAAATTAAGACTAATTTAAGATAAGTGTCTCTATTTTTTCTTCGAGGAGATAAATGACCAACCCTTCCGTTCTTTTCCCTGTGATAGCTTGTATCGCTTTTTGATAATATCTCACCTGTTTTTCATGTTTTAACATATATTTTTTAGAACTCTTGTAATCGACTACCACACAATGATTCTCATAGTCCAGAAGAAGATCGATCTGTTTCAGCTCACCCTCAAAACTCAGGGACTGCTCTTTGGTTATCTTTGCTCCCACCAGTCTCTCTTGGAATGTTTTGTTCTCTATCAGTTCGAGTATACGCTTTTCTATCTGATCCATGCTTATATCACTTAACTGCTGTCCATAACGGTTTTTCAATGCCATCATCGCAAGAGCAAGCCCTTCCCTGTCAAAGTGGCTCAACATCTCCAGTGCATAATGCAAGGCCGTACCAAATAAAATAGCCTCATAATCTTTCTCTTCTTCCTCTTCAAGTGTAGGTGTCTCCTGTACTCCATAGTTAGAGAGTACAACAGACAAAGTCTGATTCTCCTCTTTCTGCACGCTCATTAGTGAACGCTGAACACTCAATGTCCCAAGGCACATCGTCTCCATAGCCAATGCATCAAAGATGGATTTCTTTGGCTTTTTGAGTACGATCATTCCCTCTACTGCACGGGTCAGTGCCACATAGAGTACATTCATAGCGTCTTTTTCACTTGATCGTTTGCGTGATTCTATGAGCTTGGCATATGCACTGTCAAAATTTTCTCTACCACCCATGCGATAGAAGATCTTATCTATATGCAGCGATTCATCATAAGAAAAAAGGAGTGTAGAGGTATCCGCATTTTGTCCAGTGAGTTTATCCAGGAGTATCACATACTCAAACTCCAACCCTTTAGAGCCGTGTATCGTCATAATCTGTGCACCGTGCACACTGTTGGAAGCTACTGCAACGCTTGATGTGTTAAACTCCTCAATAAATGTAGGTATATCTGAAAATGAAGAAGCGAACTCCAAGAGTTTTAAGACATTGAGATCATTGTCAAAATACCCAAACTCTCGCACCAGCCTATCGATGACCTTAAGCGGGGACATAAAAGGCTTGAACCATGAGGTATCTACCTCACCTAGGTTTTTGCCTACTTTTAACAGCATCGCTTGTGCATCTATCTTTTCACCATAGAACAGATACTCGCACATTGCTGCTATAGCGGCGATCTTTGGCAGGTTCTTGATGGAGGAAGAGGTTTTTAAAAGAGTCTCTATCCCTTCATGTGCACAGGCTTCCTGAAGCTGTTGACCATCTTTGTTGGTATTGACCAAAAAAGCGATCTCATCTACATCTACTCCCATTTCTAAAAGTCTTTTTGCCTGTGTAACCGCGTCTTCTACCAGCTCTTCAGACTCCATCACTTCCACATAACCTTCACTGGCTCCCGGACGGCTTTTTTGCGCTACATAGCCTTGCATGGTCGGTTCGAACCATCGGTTGACCTGTTCTATAATGTTTTTGGCACTGCGGTAGTTGGTATCCATAGGCAAGATCTCTATCCCGTAACGTTGAGCCACTTTGTCAAACAGTTCTTCTACCCCACCGCGGAAACGGTAGAGAGACTGTTTGGTATCGCCTACATAAAAAAATGACTTGAACTCACTTTGTCCATACCCGGAAAATATCTCATCAATGAGTGGCTGAAGAAGCAAAAACTGCAGTGTCGAAGTATCTTGAAACTCATCTAGCAAAATGTGTTTGAACTTGGAGTCTATCTTAAAATATAAAAACTCCCGACTCATACTCTCATACAAAAGCCTATAGGTAAAATAGGTCAGATCATCAAAACTGAGTATCCCTGTGTATTTGGCTGAAGAGATATTGGCATTGCGGTAATAGTCATATATTTTGAAGAGATTTTCCAAAACGATGGCCTCTCTTGCCTCAGCCCACCTGGAAAGAGCATTTTTAAGCGTGGTAAAGAGCTCTTCTATCTCATCATTGGCCACTTTACTGAACCAGCTGTGCTCACCTAACGTCTCTTTTTCAAAAAGGTTTTTAGCAAACAGCTCTTTGATGCTTTTGGTCTCAAACTGATTGAGGCATCTGGAAGCGGCACTTGCACTTTCAAGTGCCCTGATCATCTTGACTCGAAGCGTCTCACAGACTGCTTCTTCTTGCGCAAGTATAAGATGTTTCTCTTTTTGTTCCGGCAAAAGAGGATCTACCTTGTAGAAGTTCTGCATCAGATCAAAGATCTTGTTAAATCGCTTATCCTCTATGTCCATCGCAAGTTTTACCAGGTTGGATAGCAGACCATTGGCTTCAACCTCATCAAGGAAATGCTTCTCCAGCTCTTCTGTGCCCTGCTCTTTGGTCACAAAGTCAGGCTCTAGCCCGAGCTCTAGTGAGGCAGAACGCAAAATACTAGAAAAAAAACTGTCCAGTGTTACGATGTAAGAGGAGGATGCCAAAAATCTTGCCAAGACTTCGGGCTGCTTCATAAACAGTTCTTCTTTGCTCAATCCTGACTCTACAGAGACAGCCTCTAAAAACGCTTCATTTGCTCCCAGATGACGCAAGGAGTCTA
>DATCTA010000198.1:0-2157 GCA_036568165.1 Sulfurovum sp. | reverse complement strand
GGACTTTAATATTACTAGCACCATATTCTGCCATGTTGAGACTCCATTTTTTGGGGGTATAAGTGTATATATTTTAGCCAAAAGTAACTTAGGAAAGGATGGTTTTATGGGGGATTACAGGCGCATTTACAGCAGCATACCACTTTGCTGTTTTTTTGTACTGACGATATCGATTTCATTAGGATCGATAAATTCATTTTTTGCATAAGCTTCCAGTGCATATCGGCCTATCATCGCGGCATTGTCTGCACAGTATTGCAAAGGGGCAACATGTAATGTTTTTCCAAATTCATCACATAGCCCTTGATATGCATTTCGTATATATTTGTTTGCAGATGCTCCGCCAACAATGGCAAAGTCTTTTATCTTCTCTTTTGCAAAGATCTTTTTGCTTTTTTGAAGCAGATGGAGTTTAATTGCTTTTTGAAATGAGGCCGAAAGGTCTGCCTTGTCCTGTTCGCTCATGCCTTCAATACCGCCAAGTTCTTCCACTTTAAGTCTTACTGCATTTTTTAGACCCGAGAGAGAAAAGGCTATGAGTTTAGAGTTGCGCAAAGGTATAGGGAGGTCAAACCTGTTCTCATCCCCTTTGAGGGCAAGTGCTTCTATGAGAGGACCTCCTGGGTACCCTAAGCCCATCATTTTTGCACATTTGTCAAAACTTTCACCAACTGAGTCATCCATACTGGTAGCCAATATCTCCATATGTTCAAAACTCTTTACCCTGATGATCTGAGTATGTCCGCCTGAGATAAGGAGAACAAGCAAGGGCATGATAGGCTCTTTTTCAATAAAAAGCGAGTAGATATGTCCTTTGAGATGATGTACCGGGATAAGAGGGATATCAAGCAGGGTACTAAGCGTCTTTGCCATGGCTATCCCCTCAAGCAGTGTTACACCCAGTCCGGGTTGATTGGTGACTGCAACGGCTTTGAGATTTTCAAAGTAGGGTTTTGTCTCTTGAAGCAGTTTTGGAAGTGCAACAGCATGCAGTCTGGATGCAAGTTCGGGAACGACACCACCATAGCAGGAGTGTTCTGTCTCTTGTGAGATCTTCTTATGGTAAATCACCTTTTTGGTGGCTATGTCGGTGACGGCTATAGAGCTGTCATCGCAGCTTGACTCTATACTCAGTATCATGATCTGTCCAATACAAGTTTTTCAATATATTCCCATTTGCCATATCCGCTGTCAGCGTTGATATGGCCGCCATTTTTGATGATCTCTAAAGGGATAGCATAATGTTCTGCCATCATTTGTGCCTCTTCTATCTTGATGTAAGGGTCATTGTCTGAAATGATCATCTGTATCTCTTTGGCATGAAGAACATCAGGCAATGAGCAGGGGAAAAAGGTTTTGATGGTATCTATGTCTGTTGTAAGACTCGGCGGTGAGACCATAAAAAGTCGTTGTATGCGAGATAGCTCTTGAATATCAGGTTCATTGCAGAGCCAAAACCAAAGGGTATTGGCCAAAGAGTGACAGACAACAGTATCCGGTCTGAAATCCTGCAATATTTCTTTGAGCTGTTTTACCCATCTGTTCTTCGAAGGAAAATGGCAGTTGTCAAGCAGAGGAAAAGAGACCGTACCGTAGGCTTTGGCTATCGTTCCAGCGAGCTCAGCTTGCCAATGAGGATCATCACTTCCACCCCAGCCATGAAGGATTAGAACCTTATCTTGCGTTGACATAGGCTCGAATCTCCTTATCTAATTGAATGATCTCATTAATGTCTGAAACTTTAATGGATTCAAATTGTTGATAGGCATCGAGGATCATATCACTCATGCCAAAAAATGAACATTTTTCTTCTTTGAATGCCTGTATGGCTTCTTCGTTGGCTGCATTGACCACAACACCCAAATGCGGATGTGACAGGATATGTTCTTTGATGTTCCATATAGGATACCGCTCTGCTTCAATAGGCAAAAATTCTAAACTCCCCATACCAAGTAGATCAGTTGGAGGCAAAATAGGTTCGTTGACCTCGCCTTTTAGTGCAAAGGCTATAGGCAGTTTCATATCTACCCCTGCAAAGTGTGCAGTGGTAGAACCATCTTTGAATTCTGCAAGGGCATGGATGATGGATTTCTTTTCAATGATGGCATCAACATTGGTTGTGTCAAAGAGCCATTTCGCCTCTAAGAGTTCAAAGAG
>DATCTA010000197.1:0-11363 GCA_036568165.1 Sulfurovum sp. | reverse complement strand
GTCACTGTAAGTCCGTTGATACGTTCATCATCCAGGCTTCCCAGTGCTTCAGGAATGATCTCTTTGAGTATTGACTCTACTCTATGCCGCTTGATCTCTTCTTGGGTCATCTTATAGTGTCACCTGTTCTTCAACATTTTTGAAGGTTTCGATCACGTCTCCCTCTTTGATGTCGTTGAAGTTTTCAAGCATGATACCACACTCATACCCGTTCTTCACCTCTTTTGCATCTTCATTGAAACGCTTGAGTGAAGAGATCTTGCTCTCATAGATCACGACACCATCACGGATCAGTCTTGCTTTAGAGTTTCTTGTGATCACACCGTCAGAAACCTTACATCCTGCGATCGTACCTACTTTACCAACCACAAATGTCTCACGTACATCTGCCTGACCGGTTACCTCTTCAGAGATCACAGGGCTCATCAATCCACCTAGAAGAGCCTTCACATCATCAAGAAGATCATAGATGACCGTGTATGTACGGATCTCGATTCCCAACTCTTTTGCTTTTTTCTTCACTGCACCTGTAGGACGGACATTGAATCCAAGTACAACTGAGTGTTCTGATGCATCTGCAAGTGTCAGGTCGCTCTCTGTCACACCACCCACACCTTCATGGATGATATTGACCTTGACCTCTTCGTTTCTTAGTTTTTCTAAGCTGCCTTTGATCGCTTCAAGAGAACCTTGTACATCCGCTTTGATAATAACTGGAAGCGACTTGAGCTGTCCTTCAGCAATGAGTGCTGAAAGATCATCAAGGGATGCTTTTGTACTTTTAGAGAGTGCTTTTGCTCTATCGTATTCAGCTCTTTTTGCTGCCAACTCTCTTACTTCTTTGTCTGTATCCATCACGATGAGTTCATCACCTGCACCTGGTACTTCATTGAGCCCAACGATGGCTGCAGGTGTACTTGGACCGATCTCTTTGGCGTTGCTTCCGTCATCCAGTTTGATGGCTTTGATACGTCCATATGTTTTACCAACGATCACGTTGTCACCCACACGCAATGTACCGTTTTGGATGATCACATTTGCAACAGGTCCAAAGCCTTTTTCAAGTGAGCTTTCTACAACAACTGCTTTTGCTTTTCTGTCTGGATTGGCTTTAAGCTCCATCACTTCTGCTTGTAACAGGATCGTCTCAAGCAGGTCATCGATACCCATACCTGTATGTGCAGAAACAGGAACGAACTCATACTCTCCGCCCCAGTCTGCCGCCATGACACCAATTTCTGCAAGCTGAGACTTCACATTATCAGGGTTGGCACTCTCTTTGTCCATTTTATTGATCGCTACGATCATAGGCACTTCGGCCGCCTTGGTATGTGATATCGCTTCTTTTGTCTGAGGCATCACACCGTCATCTGCAGCAACAACGATGATAACGATATCTGTAGCCTGAGCTCCACGTGAACGCATTTCTGTAAATGCTTCGTGACCCGGTGTATCAACGAAAGTGATCTTTTTGCCATTTTTTTCTACTTGATATGCACCTACGTGCTGTGTGATACCACCCGCTTCCTTATCAGCTACCTTTGTAGCACGAATTCTGTCAAGAAGCGATGTCTTACCATGGTCAACATGTCCCATTATCGTAATGACAGGCGGTCTTTCAACAAGATTGCTTTCATCATCCTCTGCAACATAATCCTCTGCAACATCAAGTTCATCAAGCGGATTGATCGTTGTCACTTCAACTTCAAACTCTTCAGCAAGGATCTCGATCTCATCTTTGCTCAAAAAGTCATTTTTGGTTACCATCATGCCTAGAGCAAAGAGTACACTGATCACTTCACCTACTGAACGGTCTACTTTTTCAGCAAATTCATAAACCCTTACATTCTCAGGTATCTCGATAGAAGTAACTGCCTCTTTGCTTTCTGTTTTTTCATATTTCTTACGTTTACCACCACGTTTGAGTGAACGTTTCTGTTGTGGCTGGAACCCACTTCTTCCTTTTATTGCTCCCGTTATAGCCGCTTCTCTTTTCTTCGCTTCTTCTTTTCGTTTTTGCTCTTGACGCATCATATCTTCATAGATATTTTTATCAGAGAAGTCTAAAAGTACTACCTCTTCTTCTCCAAAGCCGCTATCAAACTCACCACCCATACTCTCATGGTTGAAGATATCTATCTTGGTACCGCTGTCTCTTGCTTCAGCTACTTTTTTAGGCTTCTTCTTTGCTACATATGGTGTCTGCTCTTCCATAGAGATCTGGGCTGCAGCTCTCACAGGTGCCGGCTTTGCTTTTCTGACGATTTTAATACCGCCGCGAGAAAGCGTTTTTCTTTTTGGTGACGCTTCTTCATCCTCAGAAGCAGCTTCAGGTTCTGCAGCCTTGCTTACTACAGAGATACCTTTACGTTTTTTTATCTCTTTTGGCGCAGTTCGTTTCTTGACACTCTCTTCAATCTTTTCGGACTTGACTTCTTCTGTAATCTTTTCTTCTGTCGATTTTGGAGTTTCTGTCTTTGGAGCAGCTGCTTTTTCTTCAGGGACTGCAGTTTCTTCTATAGGAGTTTCTTCTTGCTTCTCTTCTGTTTTTTTCTTTACCACTGTGATCTTAGGTTTACTGCTAGGTTTTTTAAAACCCTTTGGCAATGTTCCGCTTATCGCATAATCCACCAGTATACCGGCATTTTCCAAACTGATGGTACTGTTGGCGGCTTTCACCTTGAAACCTAACTCATTGGCTTTTTCCAGAAGATCTGCGTTCGACAATCCCGCTTCATCTGCTATTTCTTGGATTTTAACTCTATCCATTATTGATCAACTCCTTTAATATAATCAAACTAACTGCATACATTGACATCTTTGGTCAACTCTTTCAACAACTTGGCAAATCGTTCTTCATCCTGTTTAAAACGCTTCACCAAGCCTTTGATTTTCTTTTCATTATCAGCACAAATATCACAGAGGTAAAAACTTCTTCCTGTACCATCATATGCTACTATCTTTTCATCCTCATGTTTTAATCGGATCAAAGTGTTTTGAGGGTGTCTGCTTCGGCAAGCGATGCACATACGTGTTGGCTGTGATTTTTTCATGCGTATTATACCCAAAAAGAGATTAAGCGTACAGCTTAACCTTTGGTGATCACACCATTATTGTCTAAGTCGAGAATAAAAACCCTGAATTGAGGAAAACGTGCCTGCAGTGCCTGTGCCATTTTATCGGCATCTTTATCATATACAAGATTGAAAAAAGTAGAACCCGAACCCGAGAGCGTGCTCATGAGGGCTCCATGTTTTAATGCAAGTTTCTGTACATCAAAGAGTTCCGGCATCATCTTCATACGTCTTGCCTGATGTAATTTATCTTTAGATGCTATACGCAGCAGATCCCAGGACTCTGTCAAAAAAAGCGCTGTCATGTATGATGATCTTGAAAGCGAATAGACCGTCTCTTCTTTTCGATACATCTTAGGCAGGATCGTACGTGATTTTGCCGTAGAGATCGTACGGTTCGGCACGACTACCACTGCTTTTAAATACTCAGGCATACGTCTTTTTTTGCTATATACTCTGTCACCTTCTACACAGGCAACATTGAAGCCGCCCATTACAGCAGGGGTGATATTGTCAGGATGGCTTTCATAGCGCAGTGCATGATTGAGTATCTCTCTTTTATTGTACTTTTTATTTGCAGCCACATATGCTGCACTCAATGCACCGACGATAACAGCGGACGAACTTCCTAATCCTCTTGATATAGGGATTCTGTTTTGAAACTCAAATCTGAAATTATCTTCCCTGTCTGTCAATCTTTTATAGGTTTCATTAAAGATACTCAAAAAAAGCGTATTCTTTTTTATCTTGGGATTGTCCGCACCCTCACCATGTGTGGAGATACTTAAAAACTTTGAAGGGGTGATCGTGATTTCATTTCTTAGGTCGACTGCAAGACCCAAAGTATCAAACCCGGGGCCCAGGTTAGCAGAAGTTGCTGGTACACTTATAAACATCATTGTCCTTGTTTTGAACGTTTTTAGAGCCATGCTCCAAAATACGTGCTGAACGCTCAGTCCACTTCAGCTCTCTTATACCATCAAGATATAGCTAGACAGCTGGAATGATATAATCAGGTGCTGATTCTTCATCTAATTCAAGATCATGAATACTCTGAGGTAATGTAAACTTTACATCGACTGGCTGTTCAAATCTTTTTGTAATTATAGTCTCTTTTTCCTTGATAAAATAAAGATTTCCGATCGCCTTGATAGGTTCTCCCCCATTTAAGGCAAAACCACTACATCCTACACACTTTATACCCCGGGTGATCTCTATCGTTTTAAGCATGATGTAGGTGAGTTTAATAGCCATGTATGAACCGGGACCCCTGGTATATATCATGGTAGAAATATCATATTTGTCTAAACACTCTTTGATCAAAGGCAAAAGGATATCCGAGGTTTTCTTCTCACTGTGTATGGATTCTATAAGTTCTCCATTCTCATAGACACCTAACATCAAAGGTGATGAGATGGAGACGATAAGAAGTTCGTACGATTTAGGCGAAACTTTTTGCAAATGTCCTACTTTGCAGCTCTTCAACCGCTACAAGATCATAATTTTTACTGTCAGAAAGCAGTTTTGATGTAAGTTTATAATTGAGATCATGACTTCCGGCAAATGATTCATATTTTGCCAATATGTTATGCCCGGAGACCATCATATCTCCCATCGCATCCAATATCTTATGTCTTGCAAACTCATTTTCAAAACGCAATCCCTCAGGGTTGAGCACTTTATGATCATCCAGTCCTATCGCATTTTGAAGTGTAGCTCCGAGTGCAAGATTTTGGCTTTGAAGGTACTGTATATCTTTAGCAAACCCGAAAGTCCTTGCTCTTGCGATCTCTTCTACAAAATTTTCCGTACCAAAATCAAAACACTCCTGCTGCTCACCTATGACCGGATGATCAAACTTGATACGAAAGTCAAACTGTGCACTGTCATGCGGAAGAAGACGGACGAATTTATCACCCTCTTGCACCTCAACAGGCTTTTTGACACGTATGATCTTCTTAGGTGCATCCTGCTCTTCGATTCCGGCTTCTTGCAACAAAAGACAAAATGAAATGGCTGATCCATCCATGATAGGCATCTCATTTCCGTCCACTACCACACGCATGTTATCTATACCATAGGCATACACAGCAGATAAAAAATGCTCTATCGTGGAGATATACCCTTTTGCATTTCCAATCACTGTAGCCATACGTGTATCTATCACTGAGTCAGGAGAAAGTGGTATGCTCATCGCAAGATCTTCACGATAGAACATAATACCGGCATCTACATCCAGCGGCTCAAGTCTCAGCTTGATAGGCTCACCTTTATGTAACCCGATACCTACAACTTCAACTGGCTTTTTCAATGTTCGTTGCTGCATCACTTACTCCTTTCACTGTTTTATGGCTATTATTATACAATAATATAATTATTATTGCAAAATATTTATTTTAGACTGTACAATTTTTAGGCTATTTGCCTAAAATGATCTTATCTGCTGCTTTGAAGATATCATCCACATTTTTTCTGATCCACTCCTGATCGAACCACTCTACAGGTCTGACCTCTATACCCTGTACTACGATACCAAAATGCAAGTGATCTCCAAGTGCCAAACCTGTAATACCTGTTTTTGCTATGTCATCCCCTGCCTTCACTTCATCACCTTCATTCACCAGCAATTGCGAACAGTGACCATAAAGCGAATAGAGTCCAAGACCATGATCGATCATAGGCATATTTCCATAGATACCGTTTTCATTGGCATACACCACTTTACCCGGATTGGATGCTTTGATCGTTGCCATTTTCGTACTTGCCAGGTCATACCCTACATGGTATGATTGTGACACTTCATTATTTTTGTCATCATAATAGTAGTGTCTATGATCTCCATAACTTGCAACTTTCTGCCCGTTTCTAAGCGGATAGAATTTGTTCAGTTTCCAACTTTGAAGCATATCTGATGAAACATTTTTGCTTAAAGAGTGGATCAATGCTTCATTTTTCAAACGCATCGTCTCGTTGATCGCTTTTAACTTCTCAAGTTTGTCTTCAATATGCGCATATTCGGGATCACTTGATGCAAGATCCGTGATCTTTCCGTTAATGAATTCATCACTGGCTTTAATCCATGATACTCTATACTGATGATTTTTCAGATAAAAAGGCACTTCTACTTCACGGCTGTTTTTAGCTGCATCGATCGCCACAACGTTAGCCTTGAAATCCTCCTCAGTGAACGGCCATGCGATCAGTGCGGCATAATAGCCCTCTTTTTTATAGGGCTGAGCTTTGAATTTCTCTTTTCCCGCCTCCACATAGATCATATCAAGGTTTGCATCATCTGCCTGAAATACGACCAAAGCACTTCCGCCTTGCGTGATACTGTAAGAGTTTGCGATGACATTCACATTCGGTCTTGTATAGTCCACATTGATATCAATGACCTTTTCACTCTTGTTGCCCTGCATCATATTCCAAAAACTGCTGTCGTAAACGGTGACTTTCAGTTTTAATTTTGTCGCTTTGAGATCAAGGACCTTGCTTGTTGGATATTTGACCGAGAGTATCTGTTCTTTTGTCTTCTCTCCAAATAACCCTTGTCCAACTATCAGACTGTTGGTTCCGTCACTTAAGATCAGCTCATAACTTTTTAACCCTTCATTGTCGGCAAGACGTATATTAAAAGGCTCTTTACGGTTCCAAAACAGACTTTGTTCACTCTGTATGGTCGGTGCTTCTCTTTCAAATTCCGGGGCTGTATAGACATACCCTGCTGCAGCGATCAGCCCCACTAGTATCAAGACGGCAATGATCATTGCACCGCTGCCTCTTTTTACATTTTTACTTCTCATCTAATATTCCTAATTCTTCTATTTTTTTTAGTATTGTATCTATACTTTCTTGTAATCCAAATTGCGTTAATGTAAAACCTGAAGCGACTTTGTGTCCGCCTCCCCCAAACGCCATAGCGACTTTGGATACATCGGCTTTTTTGCTGCGCAATGAGATACGTATACCACTGTCAAGTTCCATTGCAAAGAGTGAGACTTCCACCGTAGCTAGAGATCTGCCGTAATCGACGATCCCCTCCAAATCCGGTACTGTTGCCCCTGTCTCTTCTCTATCCCTCTTAGTTACCATCATGGTGGCGATCCTTGCATCATGATGCAAGGACAATGAGGCTAATGCTTTTTGTAGGATACGCAGTGAACTTAAAGGACGTCTCTGTGTGAAATGGTAGGCTATCTCGCTTGGAACAGCACCAGCTTTTACCAGATCTCTGGCAACATTGAAAACCTCTTGATTCATAGAAGTTGTTGTAAAGTATCTCGTATCAGAAAGCAGCGCTGCATAAAAACATGTAGCCGCCTCTTTTTTTACTTCACAGATCTCACGAAAAAGTGTATAAGCCACCTGTGATGCTGATGCATGATCTGCATCGATCACATTGACAGTTCCGTAACGCGTATTGCTCTGATGGTGATCGATATTGATGATATCTCTGCCAGAGAGGTCAAACCCTAATCTGTCTACACTCCCAGCGTCACATGTGAAGATCAAGCTGTCTGCATAATCGATATGGTGTTTGATCTTATGAAAGTAAGGTAAAAAGTCAAGATGCCGCGGCAATTCATTGGAGGCATTGACCACCTCGACCTTTTTACTTTTATCCTGACTCAACAGTGCATAAATTCCCAATGCGGTACCCAATGTATCTGCATCCGGATTGAGATGAGAAAGTATGGTAATTGCGTTGGCATTCTCTATTTTGTTTTTCACTTCCTCATAGGGGAAACGCTCAGTCATCATTTTGTTCTTCCATCCTGGTACTTAACACAATACGAATTATATTCGAAGAGTATTAACAGAGTGTTACGACTCTACCTTCATAGAGAGATCTATCCAGTTGGCCTGATGGATAATAGCTCCTGAACTGATTGCATCCACACCCGTAGCCGCTATCGCCTCAATCGTCTCAAGGGTCACGTTGCCACTGGCCTCAAGCAGGATATGCGGGTAGTTCTCATTTCTGTATGTTACCACATCCTTGGTCTCCTCTAGGGACATATTATCACACATAACGATATCTGCACCAGCTTTCATAGCTACTTTTGCCATCGCAAGACTTTCACATTCTATTTCCACTTTAGAGGTGAAGGGTATTTTCTGACGTACCTCTTTCATAAATGTATCCAAGTCATCTATGGTCTGAAGATGTGTATCTTTCAACATAAGACAGTCATCCAGCCCCATTCGGTGATTGATTCCTCCGCCGCAGCGTACTGCATATTTTTCAAATTCACGAAGCAAGGGTCTTGTTTTTCTTGTATCCAGAAGTTTGACACCTGTATCTTTGATGGCACTGACATATCTGGACGTCAAGGTCGCAATGGAACTTGCATGAAGCGCCATATCTAAAATCGAACGCTCCAGAGAAAGAATGATCTTTGAATCTCCTGATATAAAAAGAAGTTCGTCACCCTTGCTGAAATGACCACCATCTGAGACTTTCCAGTCCAGTGTCAGATCATACATCCTTGCAAGTACTTCAATATACTCTTGCCCGGCAAATACACCTTCACTCTTTGCAATGATATAAGCCCTTATAGGCTTGCTTATACTAATACGCGAAAACAGGTCTCCACGCCCCAAATCCTCAGCTATCAACGCTTTTAAAAATGTCTCTTTTAACATTATTTTATCGCCAGCATACGTTCTAATGCCAAATTGGCATACTCTATCGTGTGAGGATCCACGACGATCTCGTTCATAGGTTTACCATCTTCTATGGACTTGAGCGTTTTATAGAGATCTTCCAGTGTTGTTTCATTCATCGTAGGACACTCCGGTTTGGTGGAAGAGAGCACATAGGTATTGCCTTTTCTCATCCTGTTGACCAGATTGTACTCTGTACCGATAGCCACTTTTTGTTCAGGGTCAAGGTCATTGACATACTTGATAAGCTGAGAGGTGGAACCCGAAAAATCGGCTGCTTTTACTACACTCGGATCACACTCAGGGTGTACGGCTATCTTGATCCCGGGATATTTGTTACGGTAAAACTCTATATCATCCACTGTGAAAAGCTGATGCACTGAACAAAAACCGTTGAAACATATGATATCCGCTTCTTTAGGATCACAATCATCTATACCGATAACACAGGACTTTAACCCCATCTGTATAGCAAAGTTCTGTCCCAGACATCTGTCAGGAACAAATAGGATCTTCTTTCCGCTCTCCAGACCTTTTTCGATGATCTTGAATGCATTGGAAGAAGTACAGACCATTCCCCCCATTTCACCTACTTTTGCCTTGACAGAAGCATCGGAGTTGATATAGGTGATCGGCAGGATATCCTCTTTAGCGATACCTCTGTCGACCATGTACTGTACCGACTCGTCAAAATACGTGCCTTCCATCATACGTGCCATCGCACAACAGGCTATTTTCGGCATGAGCACACGTTTTTCAGGTGCGATCACTTTTACACTCTGGCCCATAAAACCTACACCGCAAAAAACGACCCAGGGATTTGTATCTGCCTTGCTCCTACGTGCCAGCTCCAAACTGTCTCCAACGATATCTGCCATTTCAAACACTTCATCACGCTGGTAATAGTGTGCAACGACCGTCACATCCAGTTCTTGTTTAAGCCTGTTTATTTCAGCTTTATAATCAATACTCATATCTATCCTTCAGGAATGCAATCCTCTCATAATGTGGCTATTTTATCAAAATTCGGATAAAATTGCACTATCTACGTACCTATGACTGGTACAGTATAAAATTTAATTGTGGACAGATCATGGACTTTTTAACAAATCAGAATATTTTACTCTACCTGGCGGCCTATCTCATCGCAGGTATCCCTTTTGGATACCTATTGGCGAAGAAGTTTGCAGGAGTGAACATCAAGGAAGCAGGCAGTGGAAATATCGGTGCAACCAACGTACTGCGCGTAGTCAAAGAACAGGACCCGAAACTTGCAAAGAAACTGGGAGCCATCACTCTTTTTCTGGATGCCATCAAAGGGATCCTTGTTATTCTTGTAGCTATTATGCTTGATGCACCTCAAAGCGTACTTTGGACTATAGCTGTACTTGCCGTTTTGGGACACTGTTTTTCCATATTTTTATCTTTTGAAGGCGGCAAAGGGGTGGCGACAGGCTTTGGTGTTCTTCTCGTTCTGATGCCTATCCCCGCACTTATAGCTATCGCGGTGTGGTTCGGTGCGGCCAAAGGTCTGAAGATCTCGTCACTCTCCTCACTTATAGGTCTTGTTGCGTTTATCATAGCCTCTTATGTTCTCTATCCTGAGGTACCTGGTATCGGTTCGCATGCGCCTATCTGGATCATCGCGTTTGTCATCTTTTATAAGCATATCCCAAATATTGTAAGATTATTCAAAAAAGAGGAAGGCAAAGTCTAACATGACCATTCATATTGAAGATCTGACCTTTGACGTGATCATTGGTCTGCTTGATTTTGAACGTGACAGACCGCAACGCATTATCATCAATCTTGAAGCCTCATATGAATATGTAGAGGGTCAATTTATCGATTATGCCGATATGGTACTTCTGATACAAAATGAGTTGAAAGAAAAACGGTATGAACTTCTTGAAGATGCGCTAACTGGACTCAAAGAGCTGCTTTCTACCACTTATCCGGAGTTACAGAGCCTTTTTTTGAAGATATCCAAGCCTAATATCCTCCCTCAATGTACGGTTTCCTTAAGTAAAACTTGGGAATTTTAAATTTTTTTTAAAAAAGCACTTTTTTTTATGTTATACTATTAAATAAATCTTAAAGAGTAAAAAGGTTCGCTTATGAGAATACTGATCATTGAAGAGGATGCTAAACTCAGCAGAACACTTTCAGAGACCTTGACAGAAGAGGGATATCAGAATGACCTTGCTGAAAATCTGGGCGATGCAAGATACTATCTTGATATAAGGAATTATGACCTTGTTCTGCTAGCATGGCCATCCGCATCTGAAAAAAACCTTGATATTATTACCACTATCAAAACCGAAGCACATAAAACGTCTATCATCGTGCTTTCCGAGCGTCAGGACAAAGAGAGCGAGATCAAAGCACTCCGTTCAGGTGCAGATGATTTTATAAGAAAGCCTCTTGATTATGACATTCTAAAAGTACGTATAGAAGCCAAATTGCGTTTTGGCGTCTCTAACATTATCGAGATAGAGGACCTGATCATTAATCCTGAAGAAGAGAAGATCATCTATCAGGGTGAGGAGATAGAACTCAAAGGTAAACCGTTCGAAGTTCTTACCCATTTAGCTATGCATAAGGACCAGATCGTTTCCAAAG
>DATCTA010000196.1:0-3488 GCA_036568165.1 Sulfurovum sp. | reverse complement strand
TAGCAAGTAGATTCATAGGGCCAAATAATTCTAGTGCTTTTGGGTTGGAAATAAAGGTATGATTGTACGGATGTTCGAGTTCTATTGTCTCAAATTTTTCAAGTGAGAACTGTTTCTTCAGATCCTTTGCATGTGTACCGAATAAGATAAGTTTGGGTGCATTCTCCTCGAGTGCCCCCAAAAGTGCCTGCACAAAAGGTTTCCATGCCTTTACATGTTTTTTTATACTCTTCTTGTCTGTAAATATCAGTGCCGTATTGAGAAGTAATACCCCGTTTTTTTCAAAATTCACACGCAGATCATCTATAGAATCGATCATTTTTGTTTTATCCAGCTTACTTATCGCTTCTTGCGAAGTATCATCCGGCATCAACCTTTCACTTGCGACCAGTGCCATTTTGATGAAATTGCGCAAACTGGTAGCGCGGTTGACCTCTTTGCTCAAACCCACGCTTGAAAAGAGATTCTTCACCTTCGTATCTATAAAGGCATACCCTCCGGCACTCTCCTTTCTAGGGTAAGGGTCCTGGCCGAACAAGATATATTTGACTTTTTCTTTAGGAAGAGTCTTAAAAGCATTAAAATAGTTCTCTTTTGTAGGGAAGTAGCCTTTGTCCTCTTCCAAAAATCTCTGATACTCCTCTTCTAAAGAAGCATAGGCTTCAGTTAAGATTGTATCCCAAGAGCTTTTTGACATCAGTCTCTCTTTTTTAACTTGTCAAATTTAATGATCAGCTCTATCTTGCTTATCGGTATGCCAAGCTTTTCAGATACTGCTGCTTTGCTTTCACCTGCATTGATAAGCTCCATGACAGAATCCAAAGAAGAGATGTTCTCTATCACATCTTTAACGGCAACACGCGAGGCTTCATAATTTGCTATCGTTGCATTTTTCACTTCCAGTATCTCATAGAGTTTTTTGTTCTCTTTTTTCAGTTTACTGATCTGACTCATCTGAATCATCACTACTATAATTAACAAAACAATAATAGACAGAACTATAATGTCACTCATTTGCATCTTATATCCCCTCCATAATAATTAAAATTAAAAAAACAAAGCCCAAGTAGCCATTTACAGTAAAAAATGCTTTGTCTATTTTTGTAAAGTCCTTGTTGACAATATAGTGTTCATACCCTAACATCATAGCAGAAAAAAGAACCGCAAGCTCAGCCCATATCCCTAATTGAGCCATGATTACAAAAATGGCCCAAAAAACAACCGCTAAAACGTGAAATATCCTTGCGATCCACATGGTCTTATGCACACCTAGTTTGGAAGGTATGGAATGCAGGTTATTGGCTTTGTCAAATTCAATATCCTGCAGTGAGTAGAGCAGGTCAAATCCCGCTACCCAGAACATCACACCGATCGCCAAATAAACAGACCATATTGTGATCTGGGCACTCACTGCCACTACCCCTGCAATAGGTGCCAGTCCGAGGCTAACGCCCAGTATGAGATGCGCCAAAGCAGAAAAACGTTTAAAAAAAGTATAGGCACCCAATACGATCAATATCGGAAAAGAGAGTTTAAACGCCAATGGATTTATAAGATATGCTACCGCCACAAATAAAAATGCATTGACAACTATAAACCCTATCATCTGTGTATCGGTCACTCTCCCATCTACAGAAGGGCGCCCTTTAGTGCGGGGATTAAGGATATCGATATCCTTGTCAAGGTAACGATTGACACCCATGGCAAAATTTCGTGCTGTCACCGCGGCCAGGGTACCTAAAAGCAACAGTTTCCATCCAAACCACCCCTGTGCAGCAACCAGCATGGCGATAAAAATAAATGGCAAAGAAAACACAGAGTGTTTGAACATCACCAATTCTGAAAAATGCTGCAGCTTCTCCTTCAAACGATTCACAGGCAACTCTACGGATGAGGGATTTTAAGTTTGGAATTGAGCGACCATGCAATGATCATCACTAAAACCGCAATGATATATCCACTCATAAGAATACCATAGGCATTCAGCAGATAGAGTACCCATAAAAGTATCGCGCCAAGCGGTGTAGGAACACCTTCAAAATATTTTTCGACCTTCCCTACATCCACTTTAAGGTTAAACTCTACCAATCTGCGAAGACCATTGATGATATACCAGACAAACACCAATCCAAGCACCAGCTCTTCAACTCCTGTGATACCACTGTAGTGTCTCACAGCGTAAAAAAGCAAAAATGGAGGCATGACCACAAAAGAGAGAAAATCTGCAAAACTGTCAAGCTGTATACCAAACTCTGTTGAAAGGTCAAACTTACGTGCCAGTTTCCCATCTATAATGTCACACGCACCAGCGATCCATGCCAAGACAATCGCTGTAAAGAAATCACCTTTTACTATGAAAAAGATCGCCATGATACCTAACGAAACATTCAAGTAAGTCACCATATTCGCAATATTGAAACGATTGTTCTTGTCAAATAAATTCATCTTTTTCCTTCTTTGTCTTAACATGTATTTTACCTTTTTTGGGGTTATGGTATGATTACGCTATGAATAGCTTTAAACAACTTGCACTCATTGGTCCCACTGCCTCAGGGAAAACTGCTCTTTCCATTAAAGTAGCACAGCAGTTGAATGCACATATACTCTCATTAGATTCGCTCTCTATCTACAAAGAGATCGACATTGTATCAGCCAAGCCTACACTGGAAGAAAGAGCAGGAGTTGAACACTTCGGCGTGGACCATCTTTATCCTGATGAGCCCTTTGATGTGACCACTTTTATCAAGCTTTACCATGAGGTCTACGATAAATGCCTCAAAGAGAATAAAAATCTTGTGATCGTCGGGGGAACAAGTTTTTACTTAAAAATGCTGATAGAGGGTATCAGTGAACTGCCTTCCATCAGCAGGGAAACCAAAGAGAAAACCGAAAAATATCTTACAAATTTACCAAAAACCTATGCAATGCTGCATGAACTGGATCCTGTCTATATGGATAAGATCGAAGACAATGATCCGTACCGTATCGAAAAGGCGTTATATATCTATCTGCAGACAGGTCAAACACCGACTGAGTATTTTACACAATTCCCGCCTATACCGACTGTAAATGACCCACTTCCTATCTATCAGATAGACATTGACAGAAATCTATTGCGTGAACGTATCGCTTTACGTACCGAAATCATGATCAAAGATGGTCTTATCGATGAGATATGTATGCTTGAGAAAAAATATACAAGAGCACCAAACTGCATGAAATCTATTGGGATCAAAGAAACACTGGCCTATATTGATGGTATCTACGATAAAAAAATGCTTACAGAAAAGATCACCACTAACACAGCCAGGCTGGCAAAAAGGCAGACCACCTTCAATAACTCGCAGTTTGAAAATGTCATAAAAGGTACGGTTGAAGAGCTTGAAAAAAGATTTTTTAATCACCATTAGCAGAAATCCCAATGGTCTTTAGCCGTTGGGATGAATGTGTGCAAGGCTTTAGCCTTGATTTTGTATATATTGTCTTAT
>DATCTA010000195.1:0-8653 GCA_036568165.1 Sulfurovum sp. | reverse complement strand
ATAAAGATCATTTCTCGCCCTTGTCTTCTCAACAAGGGCAATATTAACTTCCATCATCCAATATAGATCACTTCTTCAGGCTCAACGATATGTGCTTTTTTATCCAAAGCATTTTCAATCACACTGCGTAAAATAACCTGTTTATCGACTTCACCATGCACAAGATAGATGCGATAGAGATCATCCATTTGCGATATCCATTTGATAATGGCATTCTGATCGGCATGGGCAGAAAAACCATTGATGGTATGTATCTTTGCTTTGATGAGAATATCTTCATGAAATATCTTCACCCAGCGTGCGCCGTCCACGATATGCCGCCCCAGGGTCCCCACAGCCTGGTACCCTACAAATATCACCGCATTCTTTGGATTCCAAAGTCGGTTTTTGAAATGATGAATGATCCTTCCCCCTGTACACATCCCGCTTCCTGCGATGATGATCGCACGGCTGTCTACTTCATTGATCGCTCTTGAACCTTCCACGTCAGGAGTATATACAAGATTCTCAAAATCAAAAACAGTACCGTCCCTTTTCTTATAATCCTGGCATTTTTGGCTCAAGAGTTCACTGTAATTGTTATAGACCTCTGTTGCACGTGTTGCCATAGGACTGTCCAAAAATATATTGCAGTGAGGAAGTTCTTTTCTATCATGCATCTCTTTTAGAATACATAGGATCTCCTGTGTACGTTCGACTGCAAAAGAAGGAATGAGTACATTTCCCCAGTCACGTAAGGTTTCTATGATCACACGTTTGAACTGGGCTATACTTGCATCTAAATCTCTATGGTCCCTGTCACCATAGGTTGATTCTACATAGAGATAATTGGCATGCGAGCATTTCTGCAGATTCTGTATCACCATATCATTGTCATTACCTATATCACCCGAAAATACAATGGTCTGTTCCACACCATGTTCAGTAAAGTTGATCTCAATAAATGAAGCCCCTAGAATATGTCCAGCATCACGAAAGGTTACTTTAAGACCATCTTCCAGGGTAACTGTCTCATCATACTCAGGATGATTCCAAGGAAGATCAAATGCAGCTTCGACATCATCCTCATTGTACAAAGGTTCCAACACTTCACCTTCTTTTCCACGTCTTTGTGCTTTTTTGAAATTGGTATCATAATCCTCTTTCATAATCTTCGCACTGTCAAGCAGTATGATCTCTGCGATATCACGTGTTGGAGCAGTCGCATAGATCTGACCATAGAAACCCTCTTTGACCAGTTTAGGCAGTCTTCCTACGTGGTCAAGGTGTGCATGGGTGATAAGCACATAATCTATCTCGGTTACATCAAAGCCGAAAGGACCATAATTTCTCTCTTCTTCAGGCCCCTGAAACATACCGCAGTCTATAAGAATACGCGGACCATGTTCGATCGCAAAAAGATGACATGATCCTGTGACTACTTCCGCTGCGCCATATGAGGTGACTGTTGCCATACCTACTCCTTTATATTATTAATATCTTTTTTCAAGTTCACTGATGTGCTGTATCGTTTGCAGCACTGTATCAGGGGTTAGACTCATGGACTCGATGCCAAGCTGTACAAGAGCATCAGCCATCTCAGGATAGTCCGAAGGTCCCTGCCCGCAGATACCGCTGTATCTGTTGTTCCGCTTTGCACCCTCTACAGCCATCTCTATCATCTTCATCACACCAGGATCCCGTTCATCATAATCAAACGCAACGATTTCTGAATCCCTGTCGACACCAAGGGTCAACTGTGTTAAGTCATTGGAACCTATACTGATACCATCGAAAAGTTTACAAAACTCGTCTATAAGGATCACATTGTTCGGGATCTCACACATGACATAGATCTTCAATCCATTCTCTCCACGCTTCAGGCCATGCTTTTGCATCGCATCCAGTACTCTTTGCCCCTCTTCAACCCTGCGGCAGAACGGTATCATCAAAATGACATTGTCAAAGCCCATTACTTCTCTGACATACTTCATCGCTTTACATTCCAAGGCAAAACCCTCTTCATAGTCAGGATGCGTATAGCGGGATGCCCCTCTAAATCCTATCATAGGGTTGGCCTCTTCAGCTTCAAAGAAACTTCCTCCAAGCAGTGACGCATATTCATTGGTCTTGAAATCACTCATTCTAACGACACACGGATTCGGATAGACAGCTGATGCGATACTGGCAACACCTTCAGAAAGCATTTTGACAAAGAAGCTTTCCTTATCATCAAAGGCTTGAGTAAGCTGATCCAGTTCTTTACGTGTAGGTTCATCCACTTTTTCCGGATGGATCAATGCCATTGGATGTGCCTTGATGGCAGTATTGATGATGAATTCCATTCTTGCCAGTCCTATCCCGTCCACAGGCAGTGAAGAGAGAGAAAATGCCATGTCCGGGTTTCCAAGATTCATCATGATCTTTGTTCTGGTTTTAGGTATGCTGCTAACATCTGTCACGATGATATCAAAATCCAGGATCCCTTCATGAACCAGTCCTGTTTCACCTTCAGCACAACTGACTGTGATCTCCTGCCCGTCTTTGAGTAACTCTACTGCATTCTCAGCGCCGACGATGGCCGGTATACCCAATTCTCTTGATACGATCGCCGCATGACAGGTCCTTCCGCCACTGTTCGTGACGATAGCCGAAGCGATCTTCATCACCGGTTCCCAGTCCGGGCTTGTTGTCTCCGCAACAAGGACATCACCTTCGTTGAATGTATCCAGTTTACTTGGATCTGTGATCTTGCAAACTTTTCCTGCACCGATCTTGGTACCCACAGCCTGTCCGGTAAGTATGACTTTACTTTGTTCCTTCAGCCTGTACAGTTCAAGATGTGTATCTTCCTTTCTTGACTCAACGGTCTCAGGTCGTGCCTGAACTATGTAGATATGTCCATCCTCACCGTCTTTTGCCCACTCCATATCCATAGGCTTAAGATACCCTGCCTGTTTGGAGTAATGATCCTCGATCTTGATCGCATACTCTGCTAGAAGCAGTACATCTTCATCACTGATACAATACCTGTTCTGCTCCTCTTTGGATGTTTTGATATTCTTGGTGTATTCCACTCCCGTCTGCCCAGGATCTATCTCATCATCAAAGACCATTTTAAGTGCTTTATCTCCAAGTCTTCTCTTGAGTACGGCACGATATCCTTTTTTAAAAGTTGGTTTATGCACATAAAAACTGTCAGGTGCAATGCTCCCTTGAACAATGTTCTCTCCCAATCCGTAAGCAGCATTGATAAAAACCACATCTTTAAACCCAGTCTCGGAATCAATGGAGAACATCACACCGCTTTGAGCGATATCACTTCTTACCATCTTCATGACAACAACGCTCAAATAGACTTTAAAGCTGTCAAATCCATGTACGAACTTGTAATGAATGGAACGGTCCGTGAAATTGGAAGCCAAACAGCGTTTGTATGCATCCAATAAGGCATCTAAGCCCTGGATGTTCAAGTAACTCTCATTCTGCCCTGCAAATGATGCTTCAGGTGAATCTTCTGCTGTTGCAGAACTTCTTACAGCAAGGCTCACACTATCGCCATATTCTGCCTTGAGTGCTTCATAACCCTTACGTATCTCATCAACTATTTGATCAGGCAAAATACAGTTGTGTATGATCTCCCTGCAGCGTTTTCCTCGCTCTTGCAACTGAACGACATTATCAGGGTCCAGGTCATCAAGCTCTGTATGCAGTTTCTCCCAGGCACCATTGCTCTGCAATATCATACGGTATGCCTCTGCCGTGATAGCAAAACCGTTTGGTATGCGTATGCCCTCTTGCGTTAGATTTTGGTACATCTCTCCCAAGGAAGAATTTTTTCCCCCGACCAGATCAACATCTTCTATGCCAAGCTCGTTAAACCATTTGATATATTGAGACACACGATATCCTTTAACCCTTTTTTTTATTGTACTGCTAAAGTATTAATAGCGCGATTATTCTTAGACTTTTAGATGAGCAATAAACTGAAGCTTCAATAGTAAAATTATTGCTTGATCTCATTTTTAACAGTATTGAGCAATACATGGTACGTACTTCGGTTGAAAAGATAGAACTTTGCGTTAAAAAGCGTTTCAAACATGATCTTCCATAAAAGAGAGAAATTATTGTCAGTTCTGACATCACATAGCTTTGTTTGCATTTGCGATTCAAGTTCACTAAGTGCTTTGGCATGCTGTACATACGCCTTTAAAATACCATGATCAACACCAACCTCTTTAAAGTAGTTTACAAGTTTGATGATATTTGCTTCACTCTGTGTATAGTCATTTTCCTGTACTGGCATTAATATACCATCCTCTATCAGACTTTCCATAAATTCCGGCTCAATTTCAAAATGATCAATAAACTCATTTTTCGTATAGTGCTTGGCATCAGAAGGAATCCCGCTAAGAGTGTTCATCAAAGGCTGTAACATTGTTGCTGAACTGGAAAGTGACTGATTTTGATTTTGCAGAGCAAATTTGATCTGTTCATTCGTACTGCCGATCTCTTCTTTCATATATTTTATATAACGTAATAGTTCAATATGTTCATCACTGTATCTATGAACATTTGACTTAAGTTTTTTTGCTTCAGGAAGCAATCCCTCACTTATATAATACAAAATAGTTGACTTTGGCACATTTGTTTTGGCTACTAATTCAGATATCTTATATTCCACTTTACTTCCTTCGGTGTTTAATTTTAATTTAAAGCAGTATAGCATATAATCTAAAAAACGTAAAGTAATACTTGACGTTTTTATACAATCAATGAAAGAAGGATAATAATGGCACATATTGAATTACCAGAATTTGAAGACATGTCTCCAGAAATACAAAAAAGAGCCAAGCCGATACTTGAACAAACAGGACAACTGGGTGAAATATTTAAACTATTGGCATTGGATGAAAAGATCTATTTCGCAACGGATGGCATGATACAAAAATATTTGCTTGATGAGACAACGCTTTCCTATGACATCAAGGAGTCGATTGCTCTACTCATCTCTTTAGAAAATGGATGTAAAATGTGTGTCGATGTGCATAAGGGTATTGCAAAGATGCTTGGAATGTCAGAAGAACGTATAGAAGAAGTTCTTCAGGGTGTTGATGCCATGAATGTACCTGAAAATGAAAAAGCATTACTGAACTTTTGTATCAAAGCTTCTAAAAAGGACAACTACAAGATATTAAAAGAAGAGATCGATGCATTAAAAGAGATCGGTTACAGTGATGTGCAGATCGTAGAAGCTGTGGCTATTACAGGCTATTTCAATTACATCAATACACTTTCGAATGTATTTGGTTTGGGACAAGCATGAAAAAACTCTTTGGTGCTATAAAAAAATTCTTTTTCAGAGTTTGGGATATTGCATTTTATGTTCTGGGTGCACCCTATGAACAGCAGGCTAAAAAGCTGGACTGGGATGAGAAAGATGAAGCGTTCAGAGGACCACAAAATCCCAAAACCAAAAACACACATTACAGACCGAACAAAGTGAGTAAAAAACAATGAAATTTAAAATACTATTTATATCGATACTATTTACCGGTATCATGCTAAACGCTTCGACAATGTACACATTATCTGGTATCAATAAACTCTACCTGGTAGTTGAAATTGGAGGGAAAACTGTTCCACTATCCTATAAAAACATGATACTTGAAAGTTTACAATCAACTACGGACGAACTCAAAATTGATACCAAAGGGTATGACCCAAGATCTCTGGCAGTTCTTGTCAATGAGAATGTCTTCAATGATACGACAGTTGTAACGATTCAGCTTGTTATCGGTGAAGAGGTAAGACGGCTAGACAATAATGAAAAGACATTTGCATTGACCTATCAAAGTATTGGCAGCTTTTCATTAGGTGAAGATGATGAACTTGAAGAGGTATTTGAAGATACTTTTGATTCCATGCTTGAAAAATTTGCAGAACAATACACAGAAGAGAACAAAAAGATAGCTAAAGTAGAGATCAATGAAGAGAACTTCGCTTCAGAGATGAAATATGAGACAAATTTTGATGAAGCAGTGAAGAGATCGAAGAAGGAAAACAAGAACATCATGCTTGTTCTGGTCTCCAACTATTGCCCATGGTGTAGAAAATTTGAACAAAGAGTACTGCTTAAAGAAGAAGTAAATAGCATCGTACAAACTAACTATATACCGCTTATCCTGAACAAAGAAAAAGATCCTTTTCCAAAAGAGTTTGATACAGGTTTCACCCCTATTATTCATTTCATTGACCACAAGACACAAAAGAGCTATAAGAATGTGATCGGATATAACAATAAGGATGAATTCACCTATATACTTAAAACAGATACTTCAGGCAAATAATACCGCATAGGGAATGTTAGAATTTTGTGTCAGACCGATAGAATAAAATCATTCTAAAGAAATGACATCTGACTCAACAGTTTAATTTAGACGAGGCACTTGAACCCGTCAAACGATGAATCTTTAAATATATGATTTAAAGATTCATTTTTGTTTATTATTAAAATTATCCCAACTTTCATTCTTTTAAATCTATCGGATTTCCATTTTCGTCAAATTTTTCTGTAAAGTTAAGATCTTCTACGATGTCGCCCATCGTTTTGATAAGCAATTCTTGGTTCTTAACCAGTGATTCTTCGTAAGCTTTTTGGAGAAGCCTGCTCGCCTCTTTGTCAGTGATGAGACCTTGATCTTTCTTCTCATTAATCTCTTTAATAGCCTGTTTAAAATCGGTATTGATTACTTTAAGCCCTTCTTTTTGCTGTACGTGAATTAAATCAAGACGATCCGCTTCGGTCATAAAAGCCAAAAAAAACAATAATGCAATAATAGCCGCGCCAATCGCGTATAATATCTTATGATACTGTAATTTCATGTGTCCCCCTATAGAAAATTATATCACAAGTGGTGAGGAGCTCAATGATTATGTATGTTTTCCAAAAATAAGACTAAGTAAGAGGAACTTTTTACGTTCTTTGCGGAACAAAATAAACTAATTTTCATCTATGTTAAAATACATGTTAAAATAAACAACATCAATCCAAAAGGTAAAGCATGGAATTTATCAAAGGCTTTCTCAAATCATTAATGGGTATATTAGCTCCTTTTATATTGGTATTTGGCGGTGCAGGTTTAGTAGGACTGGGTATAGAATGGAAGATTAACTTTTTGGTGTGGACTGGCGGCATTACAATCCTCATAGGATTGATTCTGGGTTTTTTCATCTATTTTTCAGATGGAGACTTTTTCTCATCTAAAGATTGATGATCTTGATGATACTAATTCATTTTACTCAGCGTACTATAGTTTTTCACAAACAGTAGTTTTTGGCTCATATTTTTTCGACGATCCCATCTCTTTTTACACTATATACATCAAGATCATCAGCAATGAAGAGTGTTCCACTGTAATACTTGACTATCTCATTATAGATCGCTTCTATACCTTTATCACTGCGTTTATTGTATCTTGGATTGATGTGTGTGGCTATCAGGTTTTTGACACTTCTTTTTTGAACTGCAAGACCAAGATCTTTTCCTGTTGTGTGCAGTACTTTTACCTGAAGATGATCATAGTCCTCTTGCGTATAGGTACATTCATGTACCAAAAGATCGATATCTTGAAGATATCTTCCCAAGATATCAGGTCTGGCGTTATCTCCAGCTATGATAAGTGATCTGCCCCTTATAGGTGCCAGAGTAAAATCTTTTGGATCAAGTTCCTCTCCTTGGAAAATGATGCTGTTACCTCTTTGCAATTCTCCATAAAGTGCTGATGGCTCAAGACCGATAGCTCTTAATTTCTCTTCATTGATCTTGTTGGTTATATCATTCTCTTTGATATAAAATGCAAAACTTTCTATGGAGTGTTCAAGCGGCACTACTTCCAAAGTGAACTTGTCAAAAACAAAAGTATTTTCAGCTTCAAACTCGATGATGGTCAGTTCATATCCCAAATTCTCAACTGATACATCCAAAACACATTCAAGAAACTTTTTAATGCCTTTTGGACCGTATATACTGAGAGGTCTGAATGCTGTATCGAGTTTTTTGGAACTCAGCAGTCCGGGAAGTCCAAAATAGTGATCTCCGTGCAAGTGCGTAATGAAGATCGTAGCAAGCTTTCCGCTGGAGAGTCTGCTTCTCAGGATCTGGTGCTGAGTCGCTTCACCACAATCAAAAAGATACCATTTGTCATCCTGCTCAAATTCCAGTCCCACTGCAGATACATTCCTCTCTTTTGTCGGTTTTCCTGCACTGGTACCCAAAAAAGTAAGCTGCACTACTCTCTCCTTTCGTAGATTTTATATCACAATATTATACTAATAATATGAAAGAAACAGAGTATAATCAATAAATAGGAGAGCCATTTGGTAAATACTCATTTCAGTAAAAATGAAAATGCTCTATCAAGCGTGTATAGACCCAAATACATCATCTAATTCAAAATAAAAGGTCTTGAAAATGGATAAATTATTCAACCCTACAACTATAGCTTTGATCGGAGCCTCTGAGAAAGAAGGCTCTGTTGGAAGAGCGATCATGAACAACCTCCTAAGTTCGATAGATATCAAACTTTTTCCTGTTAATATCGAAAGAAAGGAGGTATTAGGTGTCAAATGTTATCCAAATGTTTCTACTATTCCAGTAAATATAGACCTTTCA
>DATCTA010000194.1:0-3385 GCA_036568165.1 Sulfurovum sp. | reverse complement strand
TTTGCTGCCAAAAGTTTGCCGCCGGTCTGTTTGGCTCCCTGTGCGATTTTAATTTCAGTCATACGGCAGAAACGCATCACTTTACTGTAACGTTCTTCATCAAAATTACCATGCTCATCCCTGACACCGTAAAGCCCACTTCCTATTTGTAAGATGATATCAGGCAGGCCCAGTGGTACCATTGACGGAAAGTGATCTAAGGGCTGTGTCCAATCAACTCTATAGTAGACCAGCTTATTGTCATCAAATATAAATGTCCCTATATCTTTTTGGCGTACTACCATTTTTTTGTAAACGCGCTGCGAAACCTCTTTGTTCGTAATAAAGCGCAAGATCCTATAGACTCCTTTTGCAAACCATGTACCTTTTTTTATCTCAAGACAGGGACTGCTGCAGTCTTGAAGATTGAGCGGTGCAAAGAAATTAGAGGTAAGTCCACCCTCACCGGTATTGATCGGGAACTTACCTCTGAATGCCCCTATCGAGAATGCTCGTGTACCTTCAGGAGATATGGCACCGTCACTCATGGCAGAACGTCCGATGATACTTTTGCTTACATAGGGTATTTTTCTATCTTTGCCAAAAATGACTGAAAGCTCTTTGTCTACTTCATCTACCTCTTTTACAAAATTGGCATGTTTGAAAAGTATCTTTTGATTGCCATAGGGTTTGCTAGGAGAAAAAGAGATATAAGGGTTCTCTTTCCTTGCAGATTTGTTGATCCATTCTATTTTTTCAAATGAACCATAAAATGTCTCATCCCCAAAATATTGACGCATAGGATTACGCAGCAGGTAAAAGAAATATCTTAAACGTCCTAACAGCGGATAGTTGATCAGGATCTGGTTTTTTCTTTGTATGAACCTGTCATAAATGGCAACTGAGACCATTATGATGAAGATCAGGATGACCAATAGTTTTACCCATACACTCCAGTCCAGATCTAAAATAGGAATGTAGTCTAAAAAATCTTCTTTATTCACTTTTTACCATCCTTGAAGAACAATCTGTCCAAACTGTATTTACCGGCACCATGTGTGGCAAAAATGATCAGAAAGAGCAGATAGTACAGAGGAATTTCAAATCCGTTGTTGGCAGCAGAAAATCCATTGGGCATATGGACAAAAAATATGGCACCAAGCATAACACATCCAAGCAATATGGAAATATAGCGAGTAAAAAGTCCGACCACTAAAAGCACGATCCCAACAGATTCTATACCCGAGACCAGATATGCAGTTAATACAGGAAACGGTATGGATATATTTTCAAACCAGGTCATGGTCTCTTTAAAATAATTTATCTTCAAGATCGCAGGTGCAGAAAATCCATAGGCCAAAATTAATCTAAGTATAAAAAGAACAAGGTTTTTAGGATAGGTCAAGAGTACAGCCAATTCTCCCATAAAATCTTTCATAAATCTCCTTTTCTTAAATAACAAACCTGCTGCTCTTCAAATGAGCATACCTTCTTAACTAGTGCTAACAATACTGAACTTTTATCTTGGTTTAGAACTAAATCGGCATTCTCCGAGTGTAATGACCTTGTCTTTTTCAATTTGTGAAAGTATATAGTCCAAGGTAGCCTGTGGATCTGTTTCAGGCATTTCCTCTTCTATCATGCGCAGTGCATCTTGTAAGCCGGTTTTCTGCCAGGTCTTTTCATAAATATATTGGGTATAAATATCGGTCAATCTAGATCCATCCCAGTTCAGCAAAGATAGGTTCCATCTCCATCCACCAGTTCTCAAACCGTACAGAGACTTCAGCTATGGCATCATCCTCCTCTTTCCACTCTTCAAGTTTTTCAAGGATCAATGGTTTATTCTCTTCAGAAACTTTGCTTGATTTTTGTACATGGTCTATGACTTCTTCAATTCTCTTTTTCATTGTAACTCCTCATTTATTTATTTTATTGCAATCTACTTCTATTGTCAATATATTAAGTAATGCTATGTGATAATGGACAAAACTTACACCAGAAGGATACAAATATGCCCTCACAATTTTTTCTGGATTTCCTAAAAAAGGAATCAGCATCGGGAATTATACTGATCTTTGTTACGATTATTGCCCTGCTCTTAGAAAACTCATTTTTATCAGAATATTATGCCAATTTTTTACATACACCTGTTGAGATCCGTTTTGGTGATCTTCAGATTGCAAAACCTCTTCTTTTGTGGGTCAATGATGGTCTTATGGCGATCTTTTTCTTTCTTATCGGTCTGGAAGTCAAACGTGAGGTTGTAGAGGGTCATCTCTCCTCTCTTTCACAGATTACACTGCCTGGAATAGCTGCCATAGGCGGTATGGTCATACCTGCTCTCATCTTCATCCTGTTTAACAATGGTGAAGAGTTCTCTATGAACGGTTGGGCTATACCTACGGCTACAGATATCGCTTTTGCACTAGGTATCCTGTCTCTACTTGGCAACAGGGTTCCTGTTTCTTTAAAGATCTTTTTAATGGCTTTGGCGATCATCGATGACCTGGGTGCCATTTTGATCATTGCATTCTTCTACACCAGTGAACTTTCTACACTTTCCATTTCAATCGCTGCTATCGCGCTTATTATACTTTTTATCATGAATCGTATGAAAATCGCCATAAAATCAGCCTACATTGTAGTAGGTATCGTATTGTGGGTCTCTGTACTCAAATCTGGTGTTCACGCAACGTTGGCTGGGGTTGCTCTTGCCTTTATGATACCTTTGAGTTCTACAGATAAAGAGGGAAACAAATTCTCTATGGCCAAAGAGATGGAACACGACCTACACAACTGGGTGGCATTTTTGATCTTGCCGCTTTTTGCCTTTGTAAATGCCGGTGTGGATCTTCAGGGTATTTCCATAGAAGAGATGGCAGGGCCTGTTCCTCTAGGGATAATGCTTGGACTCTTTTTAGGTAAGCAGCTCGGTGTATTTGGTTTTTCATGGGTAGCCATAAAAATGGGCTGGGCAACACTTCCAAAAGAGAGTAACTGGATCTTGCTTTATGGTGTAAGTGTCTTGACCGGTATCGGTTTTACGATGAGTCTCTTCGTCGACACACTGGCATATAATGATACTCAGATCTATCACTATGCAGACAAACTTGCTATTTTGCTCGGATCTTTTCTCTCTGCCATCGTTGGTTACCTCATTTTATACGTCAAAGCACCCAAAAAACCACTGGAGGAATAAAAGACTTTATAGAGATCAAAGTCTTTTTGTTCTATCATATAAAAGGGTGGTAGCCTTAAGATATCAAAATTAAAAAGGATGTAAAATGCTTAAAAAGAAACACGTTAAAAAGATCATCAAAAAAGAGATGGACAGCAGACTGAAGAAAGAATTGAAGCAAGAGATCAAAAAGCATATCAAGGACTATAAGAAAAAAGAGCAAGC
>DATCTA010000193.1:0-2834 GCA_036568165.1 Sulfurovum sp. | reverse complement strand
CCGTAGACAGCCTTTAGATCAGCGGCTATTTTCTTTTTAACTCTCCACGGTACAAACTTCATTGAATAGCGCACCATATACGCCATACACAGCTGAACCTAAGCTTTGGGCAAACTATATTATCAGAATGTAATCTCGTTTCAGAACAACAAGTCTCAAGATCTACTCTATTAGATGTTCAGCTAACAGTCACGCATGTTTTGTGATTTAAGATTATAAGCAGATTATACAGAATCTATGGTGCTCTCCATACTTTTCATAAACTCCGTTTTGCTATTTAACATTTCTTGCTTTAACCAGTCCCTAAACACTACCTTTCTCTCATCTTCATAAAAAGGGGAATAAGATAACAAGTGGTAAGCAGAACTATCGGCTATAGGAGGATGTACAAGTTCCAAGAATTGATTTTTGATTTCCTTTTCCACCATGAATATTGAAACAATAGCAGTTCCTAAGCCAGCCAAACATCCTTCAATGCATAGATAGAAATGTTCTAACACCATATGTTCATACGATAAAATTTCGCTACTTACCAACTTAGATTTATTTATGTGCTGCCATAAATTTGGTCGCGAAGACGTAAGCAAAAGCGTATTTGTCTGTTCAGTTCTAGTGTTGCGAACAGCTACTATGTACTCTTCAATAATTTTTTCATTGAAAATACCTTTACTCCATTCAAAATCATTTCTTCTTAAAGCAAGATCAATAGATTTCTCTTGGAAATCTACTGCCCCTCCTCCTGTAAGAAGTACAATCTCAAAACCATAGTTTAGTAAATTAAATTTTGCTAGCCGAGGTATCAACCATTTCATAGAGATTGTTGGTTCGCAGGATAGTACCAATTGTTTTTTTTCATACTGCTGCGTCTTTAAATCAACGAGGCAATCGTCTAATTTTGCAAAAACTTGCTGGCAACAGGCAAAAAGTGAGCTGCCGTCTGATGTAAGTATAAGCTTTTTGTTCACTCGATCGAATAATACAACTCCTAAAGAGTCCTCTAAACTCTTAATCTGTTTGCTTACCGCACTTTGTGTAACAAACAATTTTTTAGAAGCTAAAGTCACACTCCCATGTTCAGCGACATAATAAAAAAACTTTAGTGAATTCAAAGATATCTTTTCTATCATGCCAAATACTCATAATTAATCATGTAAATAACTCAATTTTAGTTTACTTAAAAATGTAGGAAGATACAACCAAATCTAACAACCACATGAGGTAGACATGAAAAATAGAGTAAATACATATACTAAAAGTATAGGTTTGAGCAAATACAATAATATTGAGAAATTTGTATCTACACTCCAAGACACTGGTTATGTCTTTATCAATAGTAGCTCATTCCATAAGCTACAGGGAGAGAACCAGTATTTAGTATCAAATGAAGATAAATTACAGTTTATAGAAAGCTGGAAAAATTTAGAACTGGATCGATTTATGTCGGACAATGGATTGTATAGAACAAGGAGGCACGCTACGTTTACCATAGAAAGCAATAATCAAAGCTGTAACCAGAATGACTACCAGCCTCATTATCAAACCACTGAATACAACACTTTAAACGGTGGAGTTGAAAGGTTCTATAAGGAAATTGATTCAAATACGATTAGAAACCCTGTTTTCAATAACCTAATTCAGCTTGCTTATTCAGCCTTTGATAAAGGCAAAATGAAAAGTTGGTATGTAGAAGCGCATCAATTCAGAATTGAAGCAAGTCATCAATCTAATGGTAAGCCTACTCCAGAAGGTGTCCATAGAGACGGTGTTGATTTTGTACTGATGGCAATGGTGCATAAGGAAAATATAGTTGGTGGTGTTACCACTATTTACGATTCAGATAAAAAGAAATTAGCTTCATTTGAGCTTGAAGACTTTTTAGATATTGCCATGGTGAACGATCATATTGTCCATCACGGAGTATCAGAAATACAACCTCAAGACAATAGTGATAACAAAGTGGGTTTGAGAGATGTGCTGGTTATTACTTTTAAAGAGTTGAATAAATGACAGAATTTCTAGCAGTTATTACGATTACCATTCTTGCTGTCATCAGCCCAGGGGCTGATTTCGCTATCGTGACTAAAAATAGCTACTTATATTGGCGCTCCATTGGGGTATTAACCTCTATAGGTATAGCGTTAGGGGTTTTAGTACACGTTGCCTATACCTTGGTAGCTGTTGCGGTTGTGATGAAGCTTGCGCCTAATTTCTTAACCATTATCAAATATCTTGGTGCGTTCTATCTCATTTATATTGGATATAAAACATTCACGCAAAAGCCTATAAAAGATGTAAGGACTTCTATCCACATTAGCTCAGGACAGGCATTAAGATATGGTTTTTTTACAAACGCACTGAATCCTAAAACTACGCTATTTGTGATCAGCACTTATACGCAAATTGTTAGCGCTATTACTCCAAAATCTATTTTAATCGGTTACGGTTTGTTCATGTCAGTAGCTCATTTTATATGGTTTGCTTTAGTGGCGTTATTGTTCTCTCAGCGAACGTTAAGAGAGAAAATGTTAAAAAAACAAGTCTTAATTAATCGGGTAATCGGTTTCATATTAGGTTTATTAGGTGTGTTCTTGCTCTTCGCAGGCTTAAATTAAGGAGTGTCAAAATGAATAAGATTGCTTTTATCGATATGGAAGGCGTTTTAGTCCCAGAAATATGGAAATTTTTGGCCAAGCGTTTAAATATATCTGAACTTAACATAACCACAAGAGAAGTTGAGGATTATGAAAATCTGATGCTATATCGCATAGATGTTCTAGAAAAATATCAGATTACTCTACCAAAAATACAAAGTATTATTGGGCAACTTAATCCAA
>DATCTA010000192.1:0-2676 GCA_036568165.1 Sulfurovum sp. | reverse complement strand
TTCCAGAGATGATTTCCCATTGAGCAGAGGTTCGTTCTCCTATCATATTAAAAGGAATGATCTGTTCGTCTTTATGCATGAGGGTGAAGTGGCAGGATATATTCTTTGGCTCAAAAGAAAAACGTATTATCGGCTTTATTCCCTGGGTGTATCTGCGCAGTGCAGGGGAACAGGGGTGGCCCAGGCGCTGCTTGCGCATTCGTTTGAACTTTTAAAAGCTCCCTGCTATACGCTTGAGGTCAAAACGGCCAACCAGAGTGCGATTTCACTGTATGAAAAGTCCGGTTTTACCAAGCAAAAGATCTTAAAGCATTACTATCCGAACGATCATGACGGATATCTGATGAGAAAGCGGCATAACGATGAAACTCAAAAATTATAAGTTCATACTCCATGAGATCAATCAAAGTACCTTTCTGTATCTGCAGTCTGTGGCTATATTGCTTATCACCTATATAGATTGGACACTGATGCCTTATTTGACAAAGCTCGAGGGTACCTATCTTCCCGTATATATGATCAGTTTTTTCATGCTGATAGGTGCACTTGACGGCATCGTACAGCCTCTCTTCAAGCATATCAGGATATACAAGATCTATCTTTTTTCCATCGTTCTTGATATCATTCAGATAGCAAGCTATTTTCTGTACCTTGTTTCCATTGAACTCTTTACCTATGTGATCCTGGCCATCTTTACCGTTCAGGGCATTACCTTTGAAGTGGCCAGAGTACATACGGTCGATTTCATGAAACATGAATCCATCGGGTTGAAGGAATATCTGATGATACGATCGTTCATTATTTCCATGGCCATTATATTCGGAGGAGTGAGCGCCATGCTGTTTGACTATCTTGATGTTCCCTTGCTCTATATCCTTGGTTATTTAACACTGTTGGCCCTGTGTGGTATCTATCTGCAGTATAAACTGTACAGGATCTTTAAAAAAAGAATGTATTTGGCGGATATAGAGCTCGAGCAGGATAAAAAAGAACTTTATGAAAAGTTCAGATAGTTGGTTCGGTTAGAGGTTCCCCAGGATCTTTTTCGCCTGCTTGATAAAGAGCTGCTTTTTTTCCAGCATATTCTCAATCTCCTGTCTGCCGATATCGCCGAATCTTTCTACGATATACGCTGCAACCTCGGTAGAAACAAGGTCAAAATCTGTAAAAAGCATATCTATATGCATACGCAGGTTGCTGATGGTATGCTCATCCTGCGGCAGATCGATATGGCTAAGCTTCAATTCCTTGATGCTGTAGTCAGAATCTCTGGGATCCATCGTCTCCTGAATGCATCGCATGGTTCCCAGCTGTATAGCGGTGAGTTTCTTTCCATAAGAGCACCCCGTATCGATACCGTAAAAGTTCTCTCCCTCTATGACTTCTTCAAAGACGCAGTGCCCGAAGATATTGACGATCTCTTCATTCTCGGCAGACATACCATGCTCATAGCGGTTGAGCAGATACTCTTTGTAATAGACAGGATCGTTCCGGTGTTCATAAAATGGCAAGGCAAAGCCGTGGGTGATGAAATAGTTCTCTACCTGCAGGTAGATGGGAAGCGTTCTGATCCACTCAAGATGTGCGAGCATCTTATCATGATCATCCTGGTAGCTTTGAAGTGTGACCATGCCGCCATAGCGTTTGTCCGAGCTCCAGGGGCTGTGCTTGTCGTGAAAAATGGCATCTTCAAGGTAGGTTTCCATAAGGTGTTCATGGTTGCCCTTGACGCAGTCATACCCATTGTTTATGACAAGATCGATGACATCTTTGGAGAAGTTTCCTTTATCACAGAGGTCTCCTACAAATATGAGCTCTGCATCTTTTGGAAGACGTCCGATAAGGTTTTGCAAAGTATGAAAGCATCCGTGTACATCGCCAACCACATAAATGTTTTCAATATTTCTGTTTCTATGCATGTACTGTCTCCTATTTTTTTAATTATAATAAAATTCAATGAAGATTCGTAGTAAAAAGATGTCAATTCATCTCTATATCTATCATAAACAGTTAAAAAAATACTATGAAAAATGATATGAATAGACTATACTTAGGAAAGATAAATAAAAGGTACTCTAACCAGTGCCTACATTCCCTATAAAAGGAGAGACCATGAAGGTTCTGCTCACCGGTGCCAACGGTTACATAGGTAGACGTCTCAAACAAACCCTTTTAGATGAGGATGTCTCCCTAAGACTGCTTGTGCGTAACCCAAAAAGTCTGGATCCTGATCTAAACGCCGAAATAGTACAGGGTGATACCTTTGATACGGAGTCTCTGGAGCGTGCGCTTGAGGGCATCGATGTTGCGTACTATCTCATCCACTCGCTGCAGCATGAAGACTACAAAACGCTTGACAAACAGAGTGCTAGGAATTTTCTCGATGCGGCGATCAAAAAAGGGGTCAAACGCATCATCTATCTGGGCGGACTGGGGATCAAAGAAGAGGCAAGCGAGCATCTTTTAAGCCGCATAGAAACGGGAGAGATACTCTCAAGCAGACCGGACAAGATAGAGACCGTCTGGATACGCGCAGGTGTGATCATAGGTTCCGGGAGTGCAAGTTTTGAGATCATCAGGCATCTCACGGAAAAACTGCCCGTCATGGTGACACCCAAATGGGTCAAGACCCTGGCACAGCCGATCGGCGTGGATGACGTCATCGCTTATCTGAAT